>NZ_JANMUN010000009.1:0-12451 GCF_031391665.1 Ferruginibacter sp. | reverse complement strand
GTCTCCAATGGCTATTGAATTCTGCATGGCCCCAGGCTTTTGAATTCCGGCCCGGTCGCCAATTAAATAGTTGCCTTTATTTATATCCCACTGGCCAAGGTATTGTCCATTTTGCTTAAAGCGCAAAGGCATATTATCTGTTGTACCAATAAAATTTACTCCTGTATCGGTACCTGCGTTTCCTTTTGTTTTCCAGCCGGCATTGGCTAAAGCTTCCAGCCAAAGCCAGTTGCTGCCATCGTAATAATGAAAGCCAATACTGTCGGGTGCGTTTTGATAAATCAATAAACCTGCGGCTGGTAAAGCAATCGCATTTTTTTTCTGTCTTGTTCATTCTGGGAATTAATAATCCTTTGGTAGTACTTTTCACTTCCAGCAAAGCACTGCCGTTCGCAACACTGCCATCGGTATTAATTGCAACAGATTGTGCATGCAACAAAGTATGAAGAAAAATAAATGCAAGAAAAAAAATTGATTGTTTCATTTTTTATTTATTTCTATAAGTGTAAATTTTAAAATTATTACCGGTATGATTTTATTGTATTACTGCAATAAAAAAATCCATTGCCGCCAGATCAATTGGTGCTGCTGTTGTATTTACAAATCTTACTTCAACTGTATTTGCTGCTGATACTCTTGCAGATGCTATTACCATTCCTGCATTTAGTGTACTCCCAGGCGAAACCATAGCCACTGCGCCAATAACTGCATTTGGAATATTAAATGTAAATGCAGCAGTTGTAACCGCAGCAACTGGCGGAACATTTGCATTTACAGTAACTTTAATTACATTAGTTAAAACGGTACCGGCAGTACCCAACTTAAAATCTCCATTCACATCAAGTTTTGCTTCAGGTGCACCGGTGCCAATACCCATATCGCCAACTTTTGTAATGGTTACACGGGTGCTGTTACCACCTGCTCTAAATAACAAAGCACTGTCAATGGAAAATATTATTGCACTGCGAATTGTGGTTGAAGCATTACCGGAGAGCAGCCCCGCCTCTCTGTTATTGGGATTAGAAAATTGCATATAAGCATGATCATTATCTTCCATAATGATACCGGCTTTGGCATTAAAACTTCCTCCTGATGCAGCATTATTAATTATATGAACAGGTGCAAAAGGGCTGGTGGTATTAACGCCTAAAGATCTGTTTGGCCCCATGGTAAATCCTCCCTTAATATCAACATCTCCGTTAGAACTTATGATACATTGTGTAACACCTGATTTGTTTTGAAAATCCCAGAAGGAACCGAAGTTACTTGTGTTTCTGAATTGCATACGTCGGTCGTCAAACTTAATGTAAGCCGTATCAATACTGTTAAATATTGAGTTTAATGCAATGTGCTGATCTAAAGAATTTTGATTAATAATTTGCAAAGCTGCCTGCGGATTCGTGGTACCAATACCTACACGTCCATTAGCAGCTACTGTAAAAGCATTTTTGCGGTTATTGTTAGCTGTTCCATTACCTACTGCAAACAGCGTTGGAGTATATACGCCTTGCGAAAAAAACATATCGCTTGTATCATTAAAAGCTCCCAATACCATTCCATCACTAAACCGTGAAAATGTATTATTACCAAATGCAGCAGACCGCTGCCCTTCTGCAACAGTATTAAAACCTGCTGCAAAAGAAAAACCTCCGCTGGCATTTGTTCTAAACCCCGATGCAAAAGAATTTTCACCTTTAGCTTTTGTATCGTAACCAGTGGCAAACGAATAAACACCGGTACTGTCTTTATCCCAGTTGGCACCATCAGCATAACCCGACCGGAAAGCGGCTTTATCGCTGTACCACATCATTCTGTTACCAATACCCGATAGCGGTGGATTGCCGGGTATTACCGGTAAGGTTGAAGCAGAAAATAAAACACTGCTGTCTTTTACATGCAGCATTGCCTGTGGTGCGGTGGTGTTAATACCTACCCTGCCTATTTGTGCAAAAGCCGTTACACTAAAAAAAACTACAGATATTGCAATGAATGATTTTTTCATACACAATGATTTAAGGCATAAAGTTTCCTTATAAATGAAAAAGCCCAATCCCTAATTGTAGTGATTTTGATTAATCAGCATCGCCCACATTCATTAAAAATGCGGCTGCTTATCCAAAACACCCACAATTGTATCCATCAGGTATTATTGCCACAGGCAGGATACCTGCATTTTTGTATAGCAATGGTTATTAAAAAAAAGATTTCATATTTTATTTTTTCTTTTGCTGCAATTGTTCAATTTCTTTTTTCAGCATTTCATTTTCACCCTTCAGTTCTTTTATTGCTTCTACCAGGGAAGGTGTCATTCCACTATAGTTCACACTCTTAATTCCTTTCTAACCACTGATAAAAAGAATTTATTTATTTAACTGTTTGCATAATCATTTACCGAGGTCAGTCGAATTTGAAAATCATTAAGGATGCCAGACATATCAATTTCACTCCCATTCACCACTCCCAATGTCAATGCAGAAAATGATTCGCTTAATGGGTCTTGTACTCCATTTCTTTGTGCTTTTAGTGCTTCTTCCGGCACAAAAAGAAGTTCAAACTTTTTGCCTTTTGCTTTCTCAAAAATAGTTACTACTTCAAGCGGACTTAAGGCCTCTGGTCCACCCAACTCAATTATTCGGTTCTTAGCCGCAGGATTGTCCAACGAGTCAACCGCAAATGATGCCACATCTCTTATCGCTATCCAGGATATTTTGTTTTTCCCTTCACCAAAAATGCTGGCTTTGCCATTGGGATAATCAAATCCCAATACAGGACTTAGCCATACTTCCATAAAATAGGTTGGTTGCAAAATGGTATAATTCAACCCACTTTCAGCAAGATGTTTTTCCACTTTTCGTTTAGCTGTTTGCAGAGGGCAATCACCCATAGCACAAAATGAAACATATATAAATTGACTTACGCCTCTACTTATAGCAGCTTCAATTAGATTATTTTGGCCTTCATCATCCACTGTTTGAATTGAATCACCTTCCTGCCTTGATAAAGTTGAGGAAACCGTTGAAATAATGGCTGAAACTCCATGCAAAGCATTTTCTAATGAGTCCTTCTGCCTCAAATCGCCTTCAATAGTTTCAACACCTAATTCTTTTAAATAAGCTACTTTATTTGAATCTGATGTGGTACGTACCAAACCTTTGACAGTTTTATTTTTCGCAATTAACTGACGGCAAATTTCACTGCCTAAATAGCCGGTAGCACCTGCAACAAGTACTGTTGAAGAATTGTTTGAATTGTTCATTTTGTTTGTTTTATTTATTGTTGATTATACCCTCTGATGTATCGGCTTATTGTTCGTATTGTTTGCTGCAGGCTTGCAGTTATCCGGATTCGCCTTTATAAATAGTCCAATAAAAAAAACAATAACTCTTTGGATCCCGGTTTTTACCGCAAACTTTTCAGCCTAATTAATTTTTACAAATGGTCATTTATTCTTTTTTTGTAATAGTTTAATTTGTGTTTTCAGGATTTCATTTTCACTTTTCAGTTCTTTCACAGCTTCTATCAGGTAAGGTATCATGCCACTATAGTTTACACTTTTAGTTCCTTCTATATCAGTTTTTACCAGTTCAGGCATCTGCTTTTCTATTTCCTGTGCCAGCACTCCTGTCTGTAAACTTCTATCGCTGTTTTTTTCTATCCAATTATATTGATATCCGTTTAGCAATAAAATTTTTTGTAAACTATTTCTTAAAAGATGAATATTTTTTTTAAGCCGGGCATCGCTGTTTTGTGAAAGTGTACCATCGATGCTTAAATTACCAGTGCTTGTTAATTGCATTCTTGTATTATTTGTATTATCCCTCCATTGAAAGGCAGCTCCTGCATCAAATGTTCTGAATTTCATACTACCATCATACAAAATAATTCCATAGCTGGCTGGCCCAGCCGTACTTTCTAACCTTATGTGCTGGTCAAATGTATTATCAACAGCTTTTATATGCAGGCCTGCAGCCGGTGCTTCTGTGTTAATGCCTGTCTTTGCATTTTTTAAAATCGTTAAAGCATTGTTTCTTGCATTATCAGCCGTTCCATTGCCGATAATGAAAACAGGGTCTGTTGCTATCCAGGTTGTAGGAGAACTGGTTGCAATAGAGTCATTGTATTGTCCAATACAAAGTGAAGCAAAGGCTCTGGCATAGGTACTAAAGTTCAATGCCATAGAATAATTGCCTGTTGCTTTTGTAAATGTTCCCATACTTGTAGATGAAACCCCGGATGAAATGGTAGAACTACCCATTGCCAAAGAACCATTCCCCGATGCATTTACCTGAAACCCTATTGCTGCAGAAAATCCATTCATTGCATTTGCAAAGGATCCAATTGCGACTGAAGAAAATCCATTGCCAGTCGAAAATTCTCCGATTGCAATAGAACTATTACCGGTTGCTGAAGTATTTCTTCCAAATGCTGTTGAATAAGTTCCCTTGGCTTTTGTACCATAACCTGCAGCAAATGAATAATTACCTGTACTGTCCTTATCCCATTCATTATCATCAGCTGTTCCCGCCCTGAATGCTGCTTTATCCGGATACCACATCATTCTTGTACCTGCACCACTAACAGGAGGATTACCAGGAGTTGCAGGTAAATTTAATGCACCTTGAAATAAAACACTGCTGTCTTTTACATGCAGCATTGCCTGTGGTGCGGTGGTATTAATACCAACCTTACCTACCTGTGCTTTTACAGTAATAAAAATAATCAGGAGAATAGCAAATGATAAAAATTTTTTCATGCTCATTGTTTAAAAAATTTCTTACGGCTAAATTTTAAAATAAAAGAAGCTGCCTTTTATAAAAACCAGACAGCCTCTTTGGGATGGGTTTAATGGTTATAAATTATTGCTTTAAAAATTTTCCTGTAAATGTTTCCAATCCATTATTTAATACAAGTACATAGTTACCTTTTGCCATTGGAGTAATATTAATTTCTATTAAATTACCTGCGGCAGTATTTGTTTTTTGGTAAACTAATTTACCCGAAGCATCATAAATGCTGCTCATCCATTTTAATGAGGAACCTGGTATTTGAATTTTTAATTTATCTACTACAGGATTCGGGTAGATGGTTATATTTAGTTTAGAGCTGAATAAAATTTTAAGGGTATTGGAGTATTCAAACTTAGCATCAATATCTACCTGCCTTAACCGATATAAATTAACGCCATCGGCAGGATTAGCATCTTCAAAGCTATATTGATTAATACCAGATCTGTTAAGCGCTGTCACCGTTCCAATCTTTTTAAAATCAATTCCGTTTACACTTCTTTCCACGTCAAAATGCGAAGTGTTTATTTCATTATCTGTTTTCCAGTTCAGTTTAACTTTATTATCACTTTTAAATGCATCAAAACTCAGTAAACGTAAGGGCACAACTCCTGATACAGTAAAATCGGCAAACTCAAACAAACCCCATTTACCTTCTGCATTTCTCACCCTTAATGCAATAGTATGTGTACCATTACTTGTACCTGCCGGTACATTAAGAGAAAAATTCTGATTAAAATTTGCAGCATTTGGAATAGTAAACGGTGATGCATTGCCCACGCCTGGGTCGGCATCAATAAAATATTCTGCCTGTACCATGTTAGATACATTGTTGGTTTGCGTGCTGATGTAGAAACCACGGCTTTCAAATAACCCCCATTTGCCTTCGGCATCTTTAGTTCGTATTGCCACAAAATGAAAGCCATTTGCAAGCGAAATAGTAGGTACTGTGGCAACAAAAACAGGATTAGGCCCTGCGGTAATTGGTGTAATAGCGGTGCCATTGCCTACACCGGGGTCGCTGTCTATAAAAAACTCAGCAGCATTTATATTAGTTACATTAGTTGTTGATGTACTGATATAAAATCCCCTTGCTTCAAACAAACCCCATTTACCACTGGCATCCCGTGTACGAATAGCCGCAAAATGAAAACCCGGTGTTAAAGATGTTGTGGGAACAGTGGCTACAAATGTTGGGTTAGGCCCAGGCGAAATTGTTATTGAAGTGCCGTTGCCCACACCCGGATCGCTATCCACAAAAAATTCAGCAGCGCTTATATCCGTAACATTGGCTGTTGATGAACTGATATAAAAGCCCCTTCCTTCAAACAAACTCCATTTATCATTTAAATCCTTTGTACGAATAGCTGCAAAATGAAAACCTGCTGATAAAGATGTAGTGGGATCAGTGGCTACAAAAGTGGGGTTAGGCCCCGCAGTAATTGCAACCGGTGTTGCATTACCCACACCCGGATCGGTATCAACAAAAAATTCAGCAGCAGTAATATTGGTTACGTTAATTGTTGCGGTGCTGATGTAAAAGCCACTTGCTTCAAATAAACTCCATTTGCCATTATCAGTTTTGGTACGTATTGCTGCAAAATGAAAACCATTTGCCAATAAGGTTGTAGGAATGTTTGCAGTAAAATTTACAGTGCTTCCGGGTGTTGTTACCGTAATGGGTGTTGCATTTCCTGCACCTGGATCAGTATCTACAAAAAACTCAGCGGCAGTAATATTATTTTGTGCCTGCAATACATTTGCAGTACAGTATAGTACGAGTAATAAAATTATCTTTTTCATGTTATCCTCCTTTTTGTTTTGTAAAGGGTTAACATTAATTACTGATTCTTGCATCTACATTAATGGTAACATTTGCACCTGCTGCTACAGTAGGTGTTATCACGTTCATGCTGAAAATGCGTGGCAGGCGGCTATTGCGGCTGTTGGTAAAATTTAAACTGCCTGTAACATCATAAAGCAAGCCCATGTCTTTTCCATCACTTGCGGTATTATTACCAGGGCCTGCAGGAATGGTATAATCGGCAATAGAGTTATTTGTACCTGCATTAACAGAAGCCTGTGCCACCATTTGCGGATCAAGATTATCTGCATTGCCTCCTCCATTAACATTTCCATTAAGTGTCCACGGTGCACCGGGATTAACAGAACCTGCAGGATAAAAAGTGATGTTGTTATTGAATACCGAATTGGAATTACTACTTGATGCATTTCTTCTTACAAAAACATTATTGGTTATAGTAAGAAATCTGCAGCTGTTGGTAAATGCATTTCTCACACCACTACCAGCGCCAAACCATAAATTATGATCGAACAATACATTGGTGGTATTGAAAAATCCCCCAATATTTGCATCCCTGCAGCAGGCGCTTTCATAAAAATAATTATTTTGAAAAAGAAAATTTTGATAGGTACTGTTAGTGGCTGCATCAGCAGAACTGTTGTCAAAAAGATTTCCTTCAAATAAATAACCGGAATAAGTAACGCCACCCTGGTTAATAGAAATAGAAAGTTGCGAAAAATTATTACGGATAAAACGAAGGTTATTAGGTGCTGCAGAATTTATACTAATTGTACTTGTAAAAGTAATCCCCTGGTATTCGGAATTTGCACATAAAGCACCAGTAATAGTACAACCGGGTATATTAGCTGTAAAACCTAAATTTTTATCTGGAGAAAAGCCAGGCCCAATAAAAGTTAATTGCTTGTTGGTTTGTGTAAATGCAAAATAGGCATTAGGGCTACCGTGTATATAAATGGTATCCCCAGTGGCTGCGGCAGTTACTGCTGTGTTGATGTTGTTGAATTGTGCCAGCGTAGCCGGATTGTTACTTACGGTATGTACAGTAGCAAATGCACCTGCGGTAATTGCTAAAAATAAAAAGGAGAATAACTGTTTCATGATTTTAATTTTTTTATGAACTGTAAAACTAAAATCATTAACAATGCCGGTCAATCGCTAATTGTAGTGAGTGGAAAAGTAAACCTAAAACTGCGGAAAAAATTACTGGAGATTTTTATAGTAATAGGCTATGGCTTCGCCAAGAGAAGCAACATGCAATTTTTCGTAAATATTTTTGGCATGGGTATTTACGGTATGAAAACTTAAGGCCAATTTATCTGCAATCATTTTATAACTCAGCCCTTCTGCCAATAACGTAAGCACCTGCGTTTCTCTTTCCGTTAAAGTGGTTTTTGTTTTTTTGGGTTGAAAAAACTCTAATACTTTTTGTGCAATGCCGGGGTTCATTACAGCACCACCTTCGTGCACTTCCTGTATGGCCTGTAATATCCGCTGTGGCGAATCTTTTTTTAAAATATAACCACTGGCACCGTTGCGTATACTGGTAAAAATTTTTTCACTGTCGTCAAACACGGTTTGCATTAATACTTTTATATGCGGAAATGATTGCCGGATCTGGCGTAACCCTTCCATACCATCTACATTGGGCATGTTAATATCCATCAGTACTACATCGGGTTCGTAACTTTTCATATCATTTGCCAGGTTGCTGCAATCAGCAGCGGCTCCAGTAAATAAAATTTCAGGTGTAAGTTCTACCAATGCTTTTAAACTATCCCTCCGGGATTCGTTGTCATCGTAAATAAAAACTTTAATCGGCATAATGTAAAATTAAGGGTAGATGCTACTAAGCGGTATCACTAATTATAGGGATGGGTAAAAGTGCCGATACCGTGGTGCCTTTGCCTGTACTACTGGTTATTTCAAAAATCCCCTGCAATTCTTCTGTTCTTTTTTGCATATTGCTCAACCCGTCGCCTTTTATTTTTTCTGCAGCCGCATCAAATCCTTTTCCATTATCTGCCACCTGCACACAAATATGTTCCTCTATTTTTTTAATGGATACCGCAACATCCGATGCATTGCTGTATTTGACGGTGTTATTTACTGCTTCTTTTATTATAAGCAGTATATTTTTTTTAGCAGTAATATTTTTTATTAATGCTTCTGCTCCATCATCAATATTTATTGCATAATTAATATTTGCAGCCGAAAGTACATCCGATACAAAATTTTTAATTTTTGCATTAAGTTGTATTTGCTGCTCATTACCGGGCTTCATCGACCAAACTATATCGCCGATATTTTCCATTAATATTTTTGATTGTACGGCTATCTTTTCCAGCATTTCTTTTGCTTTTGCAGGCTGGCTTTCCAGTAGCTGACTGGCTACTGTGCTGTACACCTGCAGGCTGCTCAGCGATGAGCCCACATCATCATGCAGATCCTGGCTTATTTTATTTTGTAATTGTACAATTTGTAATTTTTGCCTTGCTTTATACCTGTACAATAAAAAAGCACCCATACCCAATATTAAAAAAGCCAGTAAAAGATATACCCTTGTGTTACTAATTTCATTTTGCTGTTTTACCTGCTGCACTTCCAGGTTAAGCAAACGGGTTTCGTTGCTCAGCCCTGCATTTAAAACTACATTCATTTGCAGGTTATTATTTTTTATCCTTTTTTGCAGCAGTTCACCTTTTTTTTCAAGTGCCATTGTGAGCATACTAGCCAGGTTATATTTTTTATAAATAAAAATGGCATCATCTAAAAAATGATCCGCAAATAAATTATTTACTGATGGTTTATTTTTAATAAGGCTAAACCCTTGCTGCAACCATTGCATAGCCTGTTCTTTTTTTTGCAGCATATCTTCGGCCTTTGCCAATCCGCCATAATTTAAAAGCTCCACATCAAAATCACCGCTCTGCTGTGTGGCTAAAGATGACATCCGATAATTGTTTAATGATGAGTCTGCATTATTTAATTCTAAAAAAGCATTACCTAAATTGTTATAAGCAACAGCAACACCCCTCTTCCAGTCTATTTGCATTGCAAGCTGCAGCGATATTCGGCTTAAATAAACTGCACTGTCGTACATGCCCATTTTTTCATAAGCCTCTGCCATATTTCCATATAAATGATGCGGTTTGGTAAGGCTTAAATAATTGTTTGGATAAGGTGGTTGTTTGGTAAAGTTTATTCCTTTTTTAAAATAAGGAATTGCCCTGCGGTTACTATCAAGGTTGATGTAGAACAGCCCAATAAAATTGTACGCATCTGCCAATAATAAACTGTCGTGCAATGTTTTTGCAATAGCAAGCGAACGTTCCGATTCCTGCAAACCCAGCCGCTGCAACCCATTATAATAATACACTTCGGCCTGGCGGGTTGATAAAAAATAACTTGACAGTGATGGTTCTTTATAAGGTAAAACTGCTGAAATTTTATTTAACCATAATTGTGCAGAATCGTATTGATCTATCTCCATAAAATTATCTGCAATGGCAAAATATATTTTTATGTTTTTATCTTCCTGTTCAATATTTAAAATTTCTTTTTTTAAAGAATCAATTGTGTGAGAAATAGTTTGACTGCAAATTGTATTACTGCAAAAAAAAATAACTGCAGTAAAAAGCAAGCGGTAAAAAAAATATTTTACAGGTTTAAAATATATCATGTGTGAATTTAAAAAATAAGCTTTGTATAATAGCTATACAGTCATTAAAATTTTATGCAAGTTAAACTTTGCCGAAATAGTTGTGCCAATACCAGCAGTGCTTTCAATATTAAATTTACCTTCCAGTTCTTCTGTTCGCTGGCGCATGTTAACAAAACCATTGCCTTCTTTTATTTCTTTAAATCCAATACCGTCATCTTGAATAGATAATAAAAGCGATTCCTCATCTGCGGTAATTATTATGTTGCAGTTTGCCGCCTTACTGTATTTACAAACGTTATTCAAGGCTTCTTTAAATATCAGCCAGCAATTTTTTTGCGCTTTTATACTTAACCGTGGCAGTTGTTGTGGCAATGTAACAGCAAAGTGCGGTGCAATACTTGCCGATGAAAGTATTTGAATACCGGTATCCTGCATTCTTTTAAAAATAGATTCTGACTGACCGTAATTGGTTTGCAACGACCAGATAAGATCGGTAGTATTTTCCATCAGCATTGCAGTGTTATCTTTTATTTTATCAAGATATTCATTTGCTTTTGCTGTATCATTTTCAATATACGAGCTAACTACTTTGGAATAAATACTTATGCTGCTGAGGGTGCTGCCCATATCATCGTGCAAATCACGGGCAATACGCATTCTTTCTTCTTCCCTTGTTTCATACACAGCTTTCATTTTTTCTAACTCTTTCTGCTGCAGCTCTGCTTCCGATTTTAATAATTGTTTTAACGAACTTTCTTTTTGCTGGTATTCCTGCCGTATCAGATAACCCAGCGCTGCCGAAAAAAATATTACATCAATATAAAAAGAAACCAGCAGCCAGTGAAAAGGGCCCAGGCCAAAAAAATTTACTCTTATTATCATACTTACTGTAGATACCACACCAAAAAAAATCATGGAAACAGCTCCTGCAAAAAGATATTTATAATACAGGCTTTTTTTCTTTTGCCATAAGATAACGATAAATAAAAGCCCGAAGCTGAGCAGATAAATTCGTATCAGCATTTTAAATACCCCAATAATAAAAGGAAAATTGGTGAATACCATTAAAATGAAACAGTAACTTATTATTACAGGTATATTAATGCTGTAAAAATTCCAGGCATATTTATTATCCGATTGTTTTAAAAAAATTGCCTTACATAAAAAACGGATGTAAAACATAAAGCCAAACATTTGAAAAATTTCGTCCCATTGATATGGACTTTTATAAAAATCCAACCGGGTTAAATCAAAATAAAGATCAACACGAAATAAAAGATAAAAAAGTAACACCCATAAATACTGACTGTAATAATTAAGCAGGCTTTCTTTTCGGTGCAGGTATAAAATGGTATGATAAACCGCAGCTAAAAAAATACCGCCAATGCAGATAAATGAAAAAGTATGATTGTAGTAACTATACACACGGTTAAGATAAATATATTCTGCTGTATTTTAAAACACAACTTTTAATTGAAAAATTTTAAGATGGTTGCAGCAACAACGCCTGCTGTTTCTGTTCTTAACCTGGTTTCGCCTAATGCAACAGGTATAAATTTATTTTGCAAAGCCAGTTCAATTTCAGTTTTTGTAAAATCACCTTCGGGACCAATTAGGATTAGTTTATTGGTTGATTGGTTTATTAGTTTATTAGTTAGAGAAACTTTATTGTTTTCATCTTCGCAATGTGCAATAAATTTTTGCTGCATTTCCAACTCTTGGAGGGTTTTAAAACCCTCCAAGAGTTTTTTATAAGGTGCAGGCTTTTGCAACACCGGCAACCAGCACTGCTGGCTTTGCAGCATGGCACTTACTAAAATACTTTTTATCCGCTCCATTTTAAAATTTGTTTTTTCTGTGCGTTCGCAGATGAGCGGAATAATTTCTGTAACGCCGATCTCCGTTGCTTTTTCTAAAAACCATTCAAAGCGGGTGGTGTTTTTTATAAGCGAAATAGCGATTGTAATGTTGATAGTTGATAGTTGATGGTTGATAGTTTTTACAATTGTTACTGCACATTTTTTTCTGTTATCATCTGTAATTTCTGCAGTAAATAAATTTCCTTTGCCGTTAGTTAATTGTAACTGTTCACCATTTTGCATACGCAATACCTGCACTATATGTCTGCTGGTATCTTCATCCAGCACAACATTTGTCGTTGTTAAATCAATATCTTCTTTA
>NZ_JANMUN010000275.1:0-27610 GCF_031391665.1 Ferruginibacter sp. | reverse complement strand
GCTTATATTGTTAAAGACAATACTGCCGGTAATACCATCACTAATGCAAAAGCAACATTGGGCAGGGTGTTGTTTTACGATAAAAATTTGAGTATCGATAATTCAGTGTCTTGCGGCAGTTGCCACAAACAGCAATTTGCTTTTAGCGATACCGCAATTGCCAGCAAAGGTGTACAAACCGGTACTACCGCCAGGCATTCTATGCGTTTGGTAAATTCCCGTTGGGCTGTAGAGAGAAAATTCTTTTGGGATGAAAGAGCGGCAACACTTGAAATACAAACAACAAAACCAATACAGGATCATGCCGAAATGGGTTTTAGCGGTGTAAGCGGGAGGCCTGCACTTACGGCTTTGTTAACCAAATTGCAGGCAATTGGGTATTACAACGAACTTTTTAAATTTGTTTATGGGGATATTACTGTTACCGAAGCAAGGATGCAGGAATGTATGGCGCAGTTTATAAGAAGTATCCAGTCTTTCGATTCTAAATACGATGCTGGAAGAGCGCTGGTTGCTAATGATGGCCAGTCGTTTCCAAATTTTACCGCACAGGAAAATGCTGGCAAACAACTCTTTCTGGCGCCACCGGTTTTTGATGCCAGCGGTACAAGAACTGCTGGCGGTGCTGGCTGTAATGGTTGCCATAATGCACCGGAATTTGATATAGATCCTAATTCAAGAAACAACGGCATTATTGGAAGAATAGTACCGGGTGGAGGAGTTGATATAACAGTTACCAGGGCACCGAGTTTAAGAGATGTTACTAATGCAGCCGGAATTGAGAACGGCCCGTTGATGCATACCGGTAATCTTGCAACGCTTCAAAATGTGATTGGGCATTACGGTACTATAAATATTGCACCCGGCAATACTAATTTGGACCCGAGGCTAACACCAGGCGGAATAGGACAAAAATTAAATTTTAATGCACAGGAAGTTAATAGCTTAATCGCATTTTTAAAAACATTATCGGGTACCAATGTTTATACTGATAAAAAATGGGCAAGTCCTTTTTAATTAATATACAAAAGGTAAAAGCTGTCAACGATAAAAAATATTATTCAGAGTAAAGATCAAAAGCGGTTACTTCGCCACTTCAATCTTAACCTTCTTATTTTTTATCTTTTCATTTTTAATTAACTGCAACACTTCACTAACTTTTATTTTTTTAATCGCTACAAAAGAAAAGAAATCTTTTACTTCTATTAAACCAATATCTTCTTTTTTTAATTGGCCTTTTTGGCCCAGAAAGCCAACAATATCAATTTTGTTAACTTTATCTTTTTTACCGGCAGCAATAAACAGTGTACTCCATTTTGGTTTTTCCGGTATTTCATTTACATCATTCAACTGTTGATTAGTTGCAGTGGCGGTAATATAATCAGGCAAAATTTCTTCTTCCGAATAAATTACATAAGCAGTGCCGCTGGCATCCATACGGGCTGTGCGGCCATTACGGTGTGTAAAAATATCTTCCGATTGCGGCAGGTGATAATGAATGATGTTGCGGATATTCGGAATATCCAAACCACGTGCCGCTAGGTCGGTGGTAACTAAAACGTTTGACGTGCCATTTCTAAATTTACATAAAGCACTGTCACGTTCCTGCTGCTCCATACCGCCATGATAAAAGACATTTACAATGCCTTTGTCGGCTAAAATTTCGCTGGTTCTTTCAACCGATTGGCGGTGATTGCAAAAGATAATGGTGGAGCGGTTGCCTATAAAACAGATCAATTTAAATAGTATGTCAGCCTTGTCTTTATCAGCCGAAAAAACAGTTTTAATCTCCAAACCCAAAGAATTTTCATTCACCAGATCGGAGTAATTTAGCCTAACTGCATCTTTTAAACCAATAAAAATGGGAACTTCAACAGCTTCGGTTGCAGAGGTTAATACACGTTTGTTTATATTTTTTAGTGAGCCAATAATAAATTCCATTTCTTCCTGAAAACCCAGTTCCAGCGATTTATCAAACTCATCTAATATCAGCGTTGCAATAGCTGTGGTGGCAAAATTATTCCTGCGGATATGATCGGCTAAACGGCCTGGCGTACCAATTATAAGTGCTGGCGCCTGCAGCAAATTATTTTCTTCGGTTTCCCGTTTATGCCCGCCATAGCAAACCGAAACTTTAAAACCGGTTTGCATTTTCCTGAACACATCGTCAATTTGAATAGCCAGCTCACGGCTGGGTACAATTATTAAAGCCTGCGGTGTTTTAATTTCTTTTTTTAAAAGATTAACCAGCGGCAATAAAAAAGCCAGCGTTTTACCCGAGCCTGTGGTAGAAACTAAAATGGTATCGTTATTTTTTTCTATTGCATCCAGCGAAGCCAGTTGCATTTCGTTAAGCTCTTCAATATTAAAATTGGAAAGAATTTTTTTAAGATCGGTATTATTTGTTTGCATTTCGGCAAATGTAACTTTTGTATTTCGTTTAAAGTTAAACCACCCGATAAGAATATCAGCTGGTTTTCCGAAAGCGGCTTTATCATGAATATCTATACGTAAAGCTAACAATTATTCCTATAATTAATATTATGTTAAATAGAATAAAACAAATAAAAGTTACTAAAGCTAACAACCGCTGATATCTTCTTGCCTCTTTCTTTAAGTTAAGCTTGAGGTAATTCAATATCAATAACTCCAACGCTTCTTTATAAACCACTCGATTACTTTTAGAAAACTTATTTACAATCTCCTTTAAATAAACATTTGATTGTAGTAAAAAATTCCTTTGAGCCATTTTATACCCATTCAAAACCTTAGCATCCGTTGTGGATCGCAGCACCATTTCCTTCCGTGCATCATTTGCTTTGTTACTATAGAATTTTCCGATTAATAACCTGGCATCAAATGCTGCAGTATTTGTTTTTAAATATTGCAATAATCCTTTTTTCAAAATGCCTTCGTACAAGGATTTGTTGTTTATCTCAACTTTACTTTGGTACAAATAATTGTACACATCATTTAAATAAGCAAACTGGTATTTACTGTCCGGTTGTTTTTTTAAAAGTGCTTCATAAGCAACAAAAAGGTTTATATAATCTTCTTGCTGCCGCAACCAGTCTATCATTATTAAATTAAAATAAACAGCTGCAGGAAATTTTTGCATGGCCATTGCCGTATACTTACTAAAATTCTCCCCATCTTTTTGCTGCTTGCAATAATACACCAGCCATTTGTAAATACTTTCAAATACCTTGCTGGCTGCACTTTGGGTAATGCCTGCATCAGCGATCTTTTTTGCAAAATACAGGGCCTCTGTTTCTTTACCGGAATTAATGGCCGCTTTGGCGCTGTAAAAAATATTGTTGGTGTCAATGGCAGAAAGTCCCCAACTATTGTTATAAATATAATTACTTACCAACCCGGCGTTTTTAAATTTGTTTAATGCTTCGCTGTAGCTGCCTTTATCATTTCGTTCGGCTCCAGCGTTAAAATATGCAAGGCCCTCGTTGGTATATCCATTATATAAGTCAAATGGTAAATTGTAATTGGTGGGTTTTAATTGATCTGTTACAAAATCGCTGTTCAATTGTTTTGCTTTTTTCAGAGCTTCAAAAGCCTCCATCTTGCTATCAGCAGCCAAATACCTTACTTCAGCATCTTTACTTATGGCGTCATAAATATTGGCTTTCAATAACCATCCTTCTGCATTATTTTCATTTATCAAAACAAAACTGTCCATCGATTCTTTGGCACGGGCAAAGTCTTTTTGCTCAAAAAAAGCCTTCGCTGTCCTTAAATTTTGAGCCTTAGAAAATACCATAAAAAACAAAAAGCCAATAATAAAAATTATTGGCTTTTTATATAAAACAATCTTTATCATTTACTGGTTATCAACGTTTTCAGTAGATTCATTTTCGTCTGTATCAGGCGCCTCTATTGAAGTATTGCTTGAGGCATCAGCAATGTCAGTAACTGCATCGGTTGACAAATTACTTTCGGTAGCTTCCACTTCAATTTCTTCTTCTTTTTCATCCAGTTGCGTAATGGCTGCAATCGCATCATCTTCATCTACCCGTATTAATTTTACCCCCTGCGTTGCCCGGCCCTGTTCGCTAATTTGTAAAACCGGCATACGAATAGTAATACCCGACAAACAGGTTATCATCAGATCTTCCTGTTCTGTTACATCAAGCAATCCAACAAGTCCACCCGTTTTTTCTGTTACATTAATGGTTTTTACGCCTTTTCCTCCACGGTTGGTAATTCTGTAATTAGCTTCGCCGCTTTCTGCGTCATCTAATGAAGTTCGTTTGCCATAACCTTTTTCACTCACCACTAAAATAGTTTTGGTTTTATCTTCCCTGTTTACGCAAACCATACCTACTACTTCATCTTTTTCGTCATCCACTTCAATACCAGCCACACCAATTCCGCCACGTCCTGTACTGCGTACTTTTTCCTCAGGAAAACGTATTGCACGGCCACTTTTAACCGCCATCATTATTTCGCAATTACCATCGGTAAGTCTTGCAGCTAATAACTGATCGCCTTCTAAAATATTTATAGCATTAATACCGCTCTGGCGTGGACGACTGAAATCTTCCAGGTCAGTTTTTTTAATGATACCTTTTTTAGTACACAAAACAATGTAATGGCTCTTTACATATTCCTCATCTTTAAAATTCTTTACATCAATAATGGCACGTACTTTATCATCCTGCGGAATTTGTACCAGGTTTTGTATTGCCCTGCCCTTGCTGGTTTTATCACCTTCGGGAATTTGATACACCGGTAACCAAAAACATTTTCCTTTTTCGGTAAAGAATAATAAAGTGTGGTGGGTACTGGCTACAAAAAGATGTTCGATATAATCTTCCTGCCTTGTGCTGCTGCCTTTTGCACCACGGCCGCCACGGCGCTGCTGCCGGTATTCGCTAACCGAAGTTCTTTTTATGTAACCCAAATGCGAAATGGTAACCACCATGTCTTCTTCCTCAATAAGATCAAGCATTCCAATCTCATCATCCAGGTAAGTTATTTCGGTACGGCGTTCGTCACCAAACTTATGTTTTACTTCTGCCAGTTCATCTTTAATAATTTGAAAGCGCATGCCTTCGTTGGCCAGAATTTCTTTTAATCTTTCAATCAGCTGCATAATCTCTGCATGCTCTTCACGAATCTTATCAATCTCCATTCCGGTAAGGCGCTGTAAACGCAGTTCCAGCACAGCTTTGGCTTGTATCTCACTCATACCAAAACTGCTCATCAAACCTTCCTGTGCAATATTGGGTGTAGATGATTCTCTTATTAATTTTATTACTGCATCTAAATTATCTAATGCAATAATATACCCTTCTAAAATATGGGCACGTTCTTCTGCTTTGCGTAATTCGTATTTTGTTCTTCTTATAACAACCTCATGGCGAAACTCAATAAATTCTCTTATAAGATCTTTAAGGTTTAAAATTTTAGGCCTGCCTCTTACAATAGCAACATTGTTTATACCATAAGAAGTTTGCAGGTCGGTATGTTTGTACAATTGATTTATTACCACCTGCGCTACCGCATCTTTCTTTAGATCAACTACAATACGGGTACCTTCTTTATTATTACTTTCATCGTTAACATTGCTTACGCCGTCGATAATTTTATCGGCAACTATTTCGCCAATTTTTGCAGCAAGGTTATCAATATTTACCTGGTAAGGAATTTCGTAAATAATTAATTTCTCTCTGCCGTTAGGTAATGTTTCAATATTTACTTTACCTCTCAACACTACTCTTCCTCTTCCGGTATGCAAGCCAGCCTTTACGCCTTCAAAACCAAAAATAGTTCCGCCTGTAGGAAAATCGGGGCCTTTAACATGCTTTATTAAATCATCAATAGTAATATCATTATCATCAATGTAAGCAATACATGCATCAATAACTTCGCTTAAGTTATGCGGCATCATGTTGGTAGCCATACCTACGGCAATACCACTGCTTCCATTTACTAAAAGTTGAGGGATACGTGTGGGTAAAACGGTGGGTTCTTTTAAACTGTCATCAAAGTTTAATTGATAATCCACTGTATCTTTTTCAATATCTTCCAGCATGGCTTCGGCAAGCTTTTGCATACGCACCTCTGTATAACGCATAGCAGCCGGCGGATCGCCACCCTGGCTACCAAAATTTCCCTGGCCATCAATCATTACATAACGCATGTTCCATTCCTGCGCCATACGCACCATGGTATCGTAAATAGCAGTATCACCGTGTGGGTGAAATTTACCCATCACCTCTCCTACAATACGGGCACTTTTTTTATAAGGTTTGTTGCTGTAATTACCCAGCTCACTCATGCCAAAAAGTACACGGCGGTGAACGGGTTTAAAACCATCCCTTACATCTGGCAAAGCCCGGCCCACAATTACGCTCATGCTGTAATCAATGTAAGAAGTTTTCATTTGCTCCTCAATATTTACAGGTATAATTTTGCCCCTGTTGTTGAGATTTCCGTCTTTTAATTCTTCGTTATTTTCCATATTATTTTTGTCCAAATTCTTGGTTGGCGAAAGTAACGATTTTAAAGCGTTTTTCGCAATAAAACAGGGCTTTTAAGCGCTTAGTTTTACACATTTATTTTGTTGTTGTGGAGAAGATTTTGGAATAGAAATTTGTTCCCTTATTAAGCTTTGGAGACGTCGCATTACGTTCAACATTTATATCACTGTTTAACTTTTATATAAGCATAGAATTTAGCAACAATAAATAAACTATTTTGCACAAAATTTTGTATTTGAAAACTATACTTCTATTTGGCGCAGGTAAATCTGCTACCGTTTTAATTGACTATTTATTAAGTGAAGCCGAAATAAATAGCTGGCATATTATTATTGCTGATGCAGATAAAAACCAGGTACTTGCTAAAACTAATAATTCTCGTTTAGCCGAAGCAGTACAAATTGATATTACTAAAGAAGAACACCGGGTTGCACTGGTACAAAGGGCTGACATTGTAATTTCGATGATGCCCCCAGCCCTGCATTTTTTAGTGGCGAAAGATTGTGTGGCATACAGTAAAAATTTACTAACCGCTTCATATGTTGACGATCAAATCCGAAATCTACAATCCGAAATCGACAATAAAGGTATTCTGTTTCTCTGCGAAATGGGCTTAGACCCGGGCATTGACCACATGAGTGCTATGAAAATGATTGATGAAATAAAAGCGGCGGGAGGAAAAATAACTTCTTTCAAAAGTCATTGCGGCGGTTTGGTTGCACCGGAGAGTGATAATAATCCGTGGCATTATAAAATAAGCTGGAACCCAAAAAATATTATAATGGCAGGCAGTGCCGGCGCAGTTTATAAAGAGAACTATGAAATAATTGAAGAAGAATATCAAATAGTATTTGAAAATTGTGAATTAATCACTTTTCCCAGATTAGGCGAACTGGCCTGGTACCCTAACAGAGATTCAATCAGCTATCTGCCAATTTATAAATTAGAAGAAGCTGAAACTTTTATAAGAACCACTTTGCGTTACCCGGCCTTTTGCCGTGGGTGGGATTATGTTGTAAATCTTGGGCTAACCGACACCGAAGACCATGATAATATTATGGATTGCGAAACTTATGCCGACTGGCTGGAAAGAAAATTATATTTAGTTGAAGACAGGGAAATGGATTTAATAGAATACACCGATTTATATGTGCACGAAGATTTTATTGCAGAACTGACCAACCAATTTATTTTTTTGGGATTAACTGCTAATACTAAATTGCCCAAAGCTGCACAATGCTCAGCAGATATTTTACAATTTGCTGCCGAAACAAAACTGGCTATGCAGCCAAATGATAAAGATATGATTGTGATGCTGCATGAAATTGAGTATGAAAAAGAAAATACTCAACAGGGCCCTGTGGTGAAATACAAAGTACAGAGTTCTTTAAAAGTAATTGGAGCAGATAGTTTAAGAACGGCTATGGCAAAAACAGTGGGTTTGCCATTAGGTATTGCAGCTAAATTAATTTTAAACGGAACTTTACAACTTACCGGATTACACATTCCAACAGCAAAAGAAATTTATGAACCAGTGTTAAAAGAACTGGAGAAGATGGGTATCAGTTTTACAGAAACAAATTGATAAATATGTGTAAAGAAAATATCTATTAAACTTCAAAACCTTAAATAGATTTTGTATCAAAAAAATCCCCTGCTCCGCATCTAGTATATCGTTGTCTTTATTTGCAACGATTAGATTTTTATACTCGTTTACTTTTACCCAATAAATTATCCAGCAAACGATAAAACCAGAGAAGCAAGCCCAACCAAAAAAGGAATGAATGCACAATTGCGGGTACAAATAAGTAAATTTTAAAAAAATTACTCCGGCTTTTCCCAATGACGAATGGCCTCACAAACCTCAAAAACTTATCCCCGGCTTATCCGTTCTCGAACTTATTTTTCCCACACCAATCAATTGATCCGAACGGTCGGTAAAGGCTTTATAATACATTAAAATGGTGTAGGTATTTTCTGTTTCCCAGTAATTACCTTCCATATCAATTTTATTGGCAGCATTATTTTTATCCACTGCTATGTAAGTGTAATTATAATAGCCCTGCTTTAAAAAAGCGGTTATTTCGTACGCACCTTTTTCTGCATTAAAGATCATTTTAGTTTTATCATTAAAAGCATAATCGGTTAACTGGCCGGCCAAATAAATATCTTTACCGGTTATGGGCTGTGCGTTGGCGGTAGCCAGGGTAAAATGCACTGTTGCAAAATCTCCCTGCCAGTAAGGGTTAATGCTTTCGTAAGTTTCTATTAAAAACATACCGTTAAGGTCCCTGAAAGAAACATATCGTTCTCCGCTCCTGTCTTTATCTCTTTTTACAAAAATATCGGTAGAAGTTTTTTTATAATTGGCACTGTCCACCCTGTCGCTTTGCAACCTGAAACTTCTTAAATCGAGCCAGCGCCATTCTTTACCGGCAGCAAATACCAAATTATTTTCGTTACTGTATTCTAAAGATGTGCCACGTACAAATGTTGGTGCAATATCTTTTAAGGCATTATCCCAACGGTTATTTTGTAAAATAATTACTTTAACCTGCTGCGCCGCACTAAAAGTATTAACGCCTGTTATGTTTGCAGTAAACTGCACTTTTTGATGTGTGCTGTAAAACTGTGGTGTATATGGCTGTACAATTTTTGCAGCAATGGCCGCTTTTTGATCCAGCACTAACAGCCTTCTTGTAAATGCCAATTGCGATGTATCGCCATTTAAAAAAACTTTAAGAAGATAATTACCCGATAAAGTGATCGTAGTATTTCTGTCGGGTACTATGGCCTGGTAGTGTGTATATTTTGTAAATGCAATGGACGAATAGCGGTTGGTGGTAATACGCTGTTGTGTAAATCCTTTAATGTACATAAACGGGCTGATGTCAACCGGCTTCCAGTTATAATCGCACAATTGAAAAGTATAGTAATAACTTTTTACATTGGCATCCAGGTCATCAAAATTTAATTCTAACTGATCGCCGCTGTTAAGGTTGTAAATGGCCAGTGCCGTTTGATCGCCATAAGGATGAAAGCGTACACATTGTATGTTTGATTTGTAAACTGCATCAGGAGTTTGAGCAAAGGAAAAAAAAGCACTTATAGAAAATAGGAATAAAAAGAATATTTTTTTTGTAACAAACTTCACAGCTTTGGTCAGCATCGTTGTGTCACTCCCTTGTACGGCATTGCAAGATTGAACTTTTATCATGTTATGTGTAATCTTTACGTTTAAATAAAATACATTTGTAAGATACCAAAAGTATGCCATTTGAATATATCCGTTTTTATAGCAAAAAGAATTGCCTTTAACAGGGAAAAAACTTTCTCCCGCTTTATTATACGCCTTGCAGTTGCAGCTACCGCCATAAGTGTGGCGGTAATGATTATTGCCATGAGCTTTGTAAACGGTTTTCAGCAGGTAATCAGCAATAAAGTGTTTAGCTTTTGGGGTCATATACGTGTGCAGCAGGACCTTGAAAATAAAGTTAGTATTGCCGAAGAATATCCCATTGCTCAAAACCTAACCGTAGAAAATAATTTAAAAAAAATACCCGAAATAAAAAGTGTAGAGCGTTATGCCACTAAATCGGCCATCTTAAAATACAAAAACGAAATTGAAAGCGTTTTGTTAAAAGGCATTGATTCTACTTTTGATTTTAGCCGCATGAACAGCCTTTTAAAACAAGGCAGATGGATGAATGTAAAAGACAGTGGCTACAGCAAAGAAATTGTACTGTCGGAATATACAGCCAATCAATTAAAATTAAATATTAACGATAGTGTGGATGTAGTTTTTATAGATGGCAGTGGTGTTAGCAATGCCCGGCGGCGGCGTTTACAAATTACCGGCATTTACAAAACATCTATTGAAGAATATGATAAAGCATTCGGTATTTGCCATATTAATTTAATAAGACGGTTAAATAACTGGGCACCCGACCAAATTGGCGGCTACGAAATTTTTTTATACGATTATAAAAAAACAGATGCTATCAATAAAATAATACACGAAGTGGATGTGCTGGCACAAACCTGGTACAGCAAAACCATTAAAGAAACTTACCCCAATATTTTCGACTGGCTGGCGCTGCAGGAAAGGATAAAAAATATTTTGCTTATAATAATGGTGGTAGTTGCAGCGGTAAACCTTATTACCTGCCTTTTAATTTTAGTGCTGGAGCGTACAAGAATGACAGGCATTTTAAAAGCCGTTGGTGCCAGCGACTGGAATGTGCAGCAAATATTTTTATACAACACTTCTTTTATTGCTGTTGCCGGTGTTGTGCTGGGTGCAATATTTGGTCTGGGCATTTGCTGGCTGCAGGAAAAAACCGGGTTTATTACTTTAGACGAAAATGCTTACTACATGGATAAAGCTCATGCGGAAGTAGTATGGTGGCAGGTGTTATTAATTTGTGTGGGTACTTTAATAATTTGTTTTGCAACACTTATAATCCCTACACTTCTTATTAAAAAAATAAAACCGGTAAAGGCAATACAGTTTCGTTAACTGGTAAACTGGTTTATTAGTTTATTGGTATTTAAAAATTGTGGCAGCATTTGTCAAATAAAATAAAAAAATAAATAATGCGCCGCACTATTCAACCAGTTAACCAATAAACTAATCAACTAATCACTGCCAAAATAATCCCCGTTGCAACAGCCGCATTCAGCGATTCTGCTTCTCCCTTTTTTGGTATGGTAATTTTCTCATCTACTAATTTCATTACGTCATCACTTATTCCTTTTCCTTCGTTGCCAATTACTATTATGGCTTCATCAATTTCTTTTAAGCTGTTTATATTTTTACCATTTAATGCAGCAGCATATCTTTTTACAGTATTATTTTTTTGCAGCCATTCCTCCAAATCAGTATAAAAAATATTTACTCTTGCTAAACTGCCCATGGTGCTTTGCACTACTTTGGGGTTATACATATCGGCGCAGGCAGGCGAACAAACTATATTTTCTATTCCAAACCAATCGGCGGTACGGATGATAGTACCTAAATTGCCCGGATCCTGAATGGTATCTAACAAAAGCGTTATTTTTTTCTTAATACTTTTTATAGTTGATGCTGTTTTCTTTTTAAAAACTGCCAGTACATTTTTGGGTGTAGTAAGCATCGATATTTTTAAAAGCTCAAAATCCTTAATCTCCAAAACTTCAATGCCGGAATATTTTTTTAATGCATTTTCGTTATTATTCAACCAATCATTTACTGCAAACAGTTGCAGGCACACAAATTCCCTGCTGTCTAATAATTCCAAAACTACTTTTGTACCTTCGGCAATAAAAACACCATTTTCGTCCCTGAATTTTTTATGGTGCAAACTTTGAATATATTTGGTATGTGTTTTGTTAAACATTACAGACTAATAAAATTTATGCCTCTAAGCACCTTTCCAAAATCAAGGCTTTTTAAGCAATTAAAGAATATTTTTTTTCTTTCACTGGTGCTGTCTTCCTGTATTGTGCCTAAAAAATATCAAAAAGACAAACCTTTTGTTACAAGTAATTCATTCGAAGTTAAGGGAGGAAATTTTAACAGGGACGAACTGATTACATTAAAATCACGTTTAAATGCACAATTGGATGACAGCTCTAAAATAAATGTGGTGGACCATTATTTTATCCGCCATGTTTATAATAAGCCTGCAGCATTTGATACCGCATCTGCTGCAAAGTCTGCAAAAAATATGCAGTCTTCTATGTTTCATCTGGGTTATTACAGAGCAAAAGCTTTTTACAAAGCTGATACAACTAAAAAGAACAACCAGCTAAGAGTTAATGTAAAATATACTGTTGAACCGGGTAAACCCACACTTATTGATACTATAAATTATTATCTTAAAAAACCCGACCTGCAGCAATTAGCTAACGAAAACATGAAAGGCAGTTTATTGGAAGAAGAAAAACCGGTAACCAAAGCTGCTGTGTTAGGCGAAATAACCAGATTAGTTGAGTTATATAAAAATAACGGCTATTATAAAATTACTCCCGAAGAATTAAAAATGAGAGGCGATACTTCGCTAGAAGCATTAACCAGTGTTAGTGATGACCCATTTGAACAATTACGTTTGTTTGCTGAGGCCCAGCAAAAAAAGGATTCGCCAAAAATAAAATTAGCAGTAGTTTTAAACCCTCCTGCTGACAGTAATAAACTTAAAAAATATTACATCAATAATATTTACATTCTGCCCGATTATAAACCAGGTGATTCACTTACCGACCCAACACTAACGGAAAGGGTTACAAATAGTTTGTACATTATACGTTATCATACCAGAAAATTCCGCTCTATTTATTTAAGCAGGATGATGCTTTTAAAAAAAGGTGAACTGTATAATCAATTAACATTTTACAAAACATTGAACAATTATTCCAGGGCAGGTGTTTGGCAAAGTGCCAATATAGAAGTTGTTGAAGTAAAAGACAATGACAGCATTAAAAAAATTAATCTTATTGTGCAACTGATACCAGCAAAACAATTTAGCCGTGAGGCTGGTATTGAAACAAATTTTTCGGCAACCAGCAATACCAATAATGTTACTGCTGCCAATTCCGGAAATCTTTTAGGCCTTTCGGGTAATGTTTCTTTAACCAACCGTAATGTAAGAAAAGAAGGTATTAAAATGATTACTTCTTTAAGTGCAGGTGTGGAGTTAAATCTTAAATCCTTTAAAACCAACACAAGCAATATTATCAACTCAAACGATTTAAGTTTATCAAATACAGGTATTATTCCACGTTTTATATTATTACCAAAATGGGTTACAAACTGCAAACATATTGTAGCACCAGAAACATTTTACAACATTACCGGCTCTTATGTTAACCGTATTAGTTTATTTAATTTACAATCTACCAATTTAGCAATTGGTTACAGTTTTAAAAACCGAAGAAATGCCCAGTGGGTGGTAAAACCATTAAATATTGAATTTACAAGGTTGTTTAATCAAAGTCCGGAATTTGATGCCATCCTTACAAATAACCCTTTTTTAAGGTACTCGTTTAATACCGCATTAGTTGCAGGTGCAAGTGTTGGCTATTCAAGCAGGCGTATTAATCCCAGGCATACTAACCGGCTGCGTACTTTTAAAATTAATGTTGAAGAATCTGGATTCCCTCTGCTTCCCTTACCGGTTCCTCTCAGGAAACTTAATATTTTAAATACTTATCTACGGCAGTATTTAAAATCTGATATTGAATATTCTTTTTCAACAACCAGGGCTAAATCTGCTTTTGTATTTCGCACATTCGCAGGCGTGGGTTTTGCTTCTAAAAAAGATACCACACTTCCATTTTTTAAACAATATTTTGGCGGTGGAAGTAACAGTATGAGAGGCTGGCCTATACGTGGTATTGGCCGTGGGTCTCAACCATTAGCACCTTATGGCGCAAACAGGTTTAACGACCGTACAGGAGATTTACAATTTGAAACTAATGTAGAATACCGTTTTGATATTGCACAAATAGTACCCAACACTTTAATACTTAAGCAGGCTTTTTTTATTGATATCGGCAACGTTTGGAATATCCGTAATTCAAAAACAAATGGAAGTTTAGACAGTGCCCAATTTAAAGCAAAAAATTTCTGGAAAGAATTAGGCATAAATGCCGGCACAGGTTTCAGGCTTGATTTTAATTATTTTGTAATAAGACTTGATTTTGGCTTTAGATTTAAAAGGCCCGAATTAAGTGATATTAATAACGGCTGGAAAGTACCACCACTAAGTTTTAACGATGTGCTGCCGAAAATTTTTTCCAAAGGAAGAGTAGTAAATGGCGTTAACAATGAAGAGTACAGAAGATGGCGCTACGAAAATTTTAATTTTACTGTTGGAATAAATTATCCGTTTTAAAACAACGGTCCCCTGATTGGGTTTTGAATTGTATTAATTGGTATTTACAAACAGGCAATAAATTTTCAATTGGTGAATAAGTGTTACCGATTTGTATTAACACCAGTTTGTAATCTGTTGTTTCATTTGCAGAAATATTTTTTGTCTTTACTTTATCACTTACTGTTGCCATGGTAGCAGCAGACGCATCTGCTGACTGGACACCACGGTTAAGTTCTGCAATTATATAAGCAAGCAGTGCAGCAGTACAAAGCACTATTTGTGCAATTAATTTAATTCGTTTCATTTTTTTATTTTTTTTGTTTTACAGTGCAAAGATGATACGGATTTAGAGGCCCGGCAATGCTTACAGGTGCCAATTGCACTATTGAATGGATGAATTGCTAAAACTTAAATATGAAATACAGGACTGATTAAAATGCCCAATAGGCGAAGTTTTAGAAGTTGCCCCCGCCGCCACCTTAAATGATACGATAGTTTAAAAAAACCGCAGTTAAATTGGTAACATTGAGGCGGCTATAAATTTGTTTACCTTTATAAAAACTTTATACTTATGAACTGGACCGTAATTATTATTGTAGCAATTATACTTATTGCCCTAATTGTTTTTTTGGTTACAAAAAACAGGAAGGATGAAAAGGAATTTGAAAATCAGCAGAACAACGATTATCATAAATCAAAAGAAGAGGAAGGCGATATTGACGGCGAAGCCAGCACAAAATAAATTTTTCGGCAAAAGATATTTTGTTGGTTTAAAAACTAAAAGATAAAACTTGCAGTGATCCAAATACTTAGTTATTTATTTTTCCTTTTCCTGCTGCTCCCCTATCCTTAATATTTGTTTTGGGGTCAGGTAATTTGCCCCGTTTATAAATAATAAGCCCGTTTAAAAAATTACGCAGTATCTGGTCGCCTGCCTCTTCGTACCCGGGATGATCGGAGTTTCTGAAAAGATCACCTAATGCACCTTTTGTAATTTCAAAATCAACGAGTGCTAAAATTTCAATAATATCATCATTGCGTAATGCAAGGGCCACCCTTAGTTTTTTTAAAATATCGTTGTTGCTTAACATGGCATTTGTTTTTTAATTAATTGATTTGCTAAATATAGAACAATTGAACTTCTCCACCTTTTGCCGGTGCTAAAATTAAAATAACCGGATAGTGAATTTTATTTTTCTTTTTCAATTCTTCTTTTAAGGTAACCATTTTATAAACCAATTTAACCGCTGGATAATTATTTACTCTACTGTTCCTTATAATTTAAGAACTATGCAGTGAACTTTATTCTTTAACTATTTAAACTTTTCAATTATGCCAAAAGTAAAATTTGCATTAACAAAAATGCGTTGCCTGGAAGAAACAAACGAACCAAGTGCATCCGAAGAACCTTATGTACTTGTTTTTGCATCGCAATTAAAAAAAGTAGCGGGGCTTGTAACAATCCCTGCAGCATCTACCACTATGTACGGCCCATGGGAAAATGTGGACAAAGGTGAACTGGTATCCACTGCCGTAAATATTTCCGGGCCATTGGGTAAATTTCTTAATCATCCCTCTAAAAATTTTTGGGGATTGGATGGTAAGCCACACGATCTTAATTCGCCGGACGAAGCCATTTTTATTGCAGCCTTAATGGAAAATGATGATGCACAGGCAGGCGGCATACGTGCCGGTTTGCATGCACAATTATTTGCAGCGATAACTTCTTATGCCAATGCCGGTATGAGCCGTGCAAGTATGGTATCTAAATTAAAAAAAGATGCCAAAGATATTTTAACCGGTGTAACAGTTACGGGCATTCCAAGCAGTGATGATTTAATTGGCGTGGCGGAAATACCATATTCTGCCGCCGATTTACAGGCTGTAAACACCAAGACAATTGTAAAAAATATTGAACTTGCAGGTGATGGCGGTAAATACAGGTTGCGTTTTGAAATGAGCAAGTAAATACAACTGTAAATGGTATTGCCGGCCTTTGTGCCGGCTTTTTTTATTTACTAATACCTTTCTGAATAAAGTGTATTTAAAAATAGTATTTACATCTAAATATAATTTTATACAGGGTAATTAATTCTACACCTGTAAATGGCCTTATAATTGATACTAATTCATTAAACACCAAATCGTATGTATTTGAACAATGGTTACCTTTAAACAAATAAAGAGATTGCCTTAAGCAGATGCTTGTTTTTAAAACAGCAATAAAAAATCTGATTTCGGATTATTTCGTAAGTAGTAAATATTATACACAAAATTGTACGAACCAGTAAATATGCCCAACAGTTCTTCATCTGATACAATGCCCGAATTTGATATTGTAGTTATTGGTTCTGGCCCAGGCGGTGCCACAACAGCACGTTTTGCCGCAGCAAATGGCTTACGTGTTTTATTGGTAGATAAAAAACAGGAGCTCGGTGCTCCTATTCAATGCTCAGGTGCTGTCAGCTATAATGCTTTAGAACAAACCGGTGTATCTCCCTCTGCTGAATTTATTTTAGAAGATATTTATGGCTTTGCCATTTATAATACTAAAGGCGAAAAAAAAGTAGTTGATTACCGGCAAATAAAACCGGATGAATACGGCAGCAATGAAGGTAACAAACCGTTGGGTTATGTGGTGGACAGGCGGCGCTTTGACCGCTACCTTGCAACACAGGCTGAACGTGCCGGTGTAACGATATGGTTAAAAACAGAAGCCATTGGTTATCGTGTATTAGATAACGGCAGTTGTGAAATTGATCTTAATAAATTTAATGAGGCCATTACGGTTAAAGCAAAAGTAGTGGTTGGTGCAGATGGGGTGCAATCGCAGGTGGGTAAATGGGCAGGCATAAAAACTCACATTAAATTAAGTGAACTCGCCAGCTGTTTGCAATTTGTAGTAGATGGTGTGGCAACTGAGGGTTTGCTGGAAATAATTACAGGTCACCAATGGGCACCGGGTGGCTATGCCTGGGTTTTTCCTAAAGGCCATGGCTATGCAGAAATTGGATTGGGTGTTACCAGAACAATGTGTACCGATAATGCACAGGGATACTTAGACCATTTTATAAAAAATTCTTTTTTTAAAGAGCGGTTTAAAAATAGCAGGATATTAGAAATACAGGGTGGCGGTGTGCCGCTAGCAGCACCATTAAAAACGCAATATGCCGATAATTTAATTTTAGTGGGTGATGCAGCAAGGCATGTAAACTCCATAACCGGTGGAGGAATACATACTGCATTAAACAGCGGAAAAATTGCAGGAGAATTTTTAGCAGCATTAATACTAAGCGGTAAACCCACTGATAAAAATAATCTTAAAGGTTATCACGATAACTGGCTAAAAGCAGGCGGTAACAGCATGTGGAAATTATACAGGGTAAAAAGAAAAATTTTTGATACCGCAGATATTTTGGAAAGAGATGAACAATTATATAAAACCATGTCGAATTATTTTAGCCCGGATTCGGAATACAAAAAAATATAATTATGGGTACAAAAGAAGCGGTGGTTTTTGAAATTGGGTGGAATGCATGCATTAAATGTGGTGCCTGTGTAGCGGTGTGTCCGCAACCGGCAGGTTTTATAAGTAATTTTGATACTATTGCAGTAAATACTCCCTGCGATATTGCCTGTATGTTTTGCGAAGCGGTTTGCCCGGTAAATACTATCACACATCAACTTGTGTCAGTTTTTAATTCAATCACAAAATAAATTATTCTGCCGCCAGGCATTAATAAATGAAAAGCAATTCTTCTGTAAAAATAAAATCCATTCTTCATTTATACGAATTACTGCCGGAGGCGGAAAAAATAATTGTGGATGTACTAAGGCAAATAATTACAGAGAATTTACCTGCAAACTGTAAAGAAAAAATCTCATTCAACGTTCCTTATTTCTATGGCAATAAAGGCATTTGTATTATTTGGCCATCAGCAATTCCAAGAGGCGGCATAAAAAAAGGTGTGCTGTTAGGCTTTTGGTATGGTAACAAACTTAAAGATGCCAATAACTATCTTACCCATGGTACCAACAAACAAATATTTTATAAAATTTTTTATAATGTGGAGGAAATAAATGAAAAAGCTATTGTAAAATTATTAAGAGAAGCAGTTACAGTAGATAATCAATTCAACAAAAAAAAGTAAATAATATTTTTACTTAAAAATATATTTACCGTATAAGAATAAAAGTACCCTTAACAAGCTTATGCCCTTCTTTGTAACTAATGGTGTAAACATAAGTTCCGGTTGGCTGAGGAACTCCGTTTAAATTTCCATCCCAATTAACAGTTGTTGCTTCGGTATGATATACAAGCTGTCCAAAACGGTTATAAACATTTACTGTAGCGCCAAACAATGGATCAAGAAAAGGTATTCGCCACCTGTCGTTTTTTCCATCGTTGTTGGGTGTAAATGCAGTAGGCACAAAAATACCTTTTACTACTTTTATGGATGCTGGGTCCTGGTTGCTGCAACCAAAAGGACTTGCCGCATAAAGTGTATAAACAATATCATTAACAGGTGATGCTGCCGGGGTTTCTATTTTGAAATCGTTTAAATAATCCGGCGGATCCCAGTAATAAACCGGATTTTCCCCTGTAACTTTTCCATCAATAATAATTGTATTACCAGCGATCATTATTCTGTCGGGGCCTGCATTTACAAATGGTTTTGCATGTACATTTATGGCAACATCATTTGATGCAATACGGCATGCAACAACATTTACAACACTTTGCTCAATTACTGTAAGCCGGTACCAATAAAATCCTGCGGCAGTTGAATTACGCTGATAAGTTATTGTATTTGCACCTGCAATATCTTTCCAAACTTTACCCGAATCTGTACTTACCTGCCATTGGTACACCGGCGAAACATAACCTGATGATATTGTTGCATTAAATGTGTAAGTGCTTGTATTGCCTTCACAAATATCCACCGTATCGCTATTGCCTTGTATGGATGAAGTGATTATAGCCGGGCCGCATGGACGAAAAGTGATATCATCAAGGGCAATATCATTTCCAATACCACCGGGTGCATTATTGGTCATGCGTAAAACGATAACAGGATTATTAACAGGCGTGGTAAAAAAGAAACCATATTGTTTCCATACAGCAGAAAAAGATTCCGGAATATCGCCGGTTGAAAACTGCTGCAGCACTGTGCCGCCGGGTGTTTCTATACTAAAAGTTATATTGGGTTTAATGCCGCTACGGGCAAGCACATTCATCAGCCATGCAGCAAATTCATAAGTTGTATTGGGACAAAGATCGGTTACAGTGGTTACTAAAAAATCGCCTGGTAAAAATGAGGCATTAACCAATAAAAATGCACCATTTCCGGTATGATCGTTGTTTACTGTTATCCATGAATTTCCGAAACAGCCCGAGGTACGGTTTGTAATAGTGTAAAAACCATCATTGGGGCAGGAAGAACTGGTGTAGTTATAAGCGTTAGTGGGTACATAACCTGTATTGCTGCCACTGCCAGATCCAAAAGTAATATTTACAACAGCATCGCCTAAACTTCCATTGCATATTTGTGCCTTTAACGTAAGTGAAGTGCCAAAAGCAACAATAAAAAATAGCAACCGTAAAAGAAAAGGCATCTTTGGTAATTTAAATATCGTATGCTAAATTATTTCTTTTTTTTGATAGAAAAATGTATGATTTACAGGCATCCTTCAAATTTGATAAAATAAAAAAGCTGCCCTGTTTTATTAAGGCAGCTTTTTAAAATACTGTTTTTATTATTTCGTTAAGCGAATGGTACCTAAATCGGTTTCCTTATTTCTTGTTACAGAAATATTTGTAATAGTGGTATCTCTGTAGCCATTAATACCATCAATAAACAAACTGTAAGTTCCACTTCTCAATCCCCTTATTTTAAATTCTCCTTCATTCTCCGGCCTTGCAAATGCAGTATCAGTGGCATTAAATGCTTTAATCATTCCAAATGAATGTACGGGCCGTACTTTACCTTCTATCTCGCCACTGCTGTGTTTACCAAAAGGTTTTAGCACTGGCTTCAACCAATAAGTGCCATTAATAATTCTTATTGAACGTGACAAATCAAAGTCTAAATACAAATTGAAATTATTTGATGATAAAGAATCAAGATGTTCTTTCTTAATATTAACATAAATAAAATTCTGATTGTTTACAAGTTTTAAAGGATGTGTAATGCTATCCACCTGAACACTGTTATTGGTACCCAGTGTAAATTTAATTCTTTGAATTTTTCCGTTTAATATAAACCCACTGGCAAGCAATGTATCTAAACCATTTCTTAGTTTAAGTAAATCATACACTCCTGCCCTTATATCTAATGTATCCCATATTTCGCAATTGCTGTTACGCCTGTCATTATCATCATCGCAGCCGGGCTGGTCATGGTCATCATCGCTATTACGGCGGCAGGTATCCAGCTTTACTTCTATACGCTGAATATCTATCAATACTTTTTGAAAATCAAGTGGACCATCGGTAAGGTAAACCGAAAGCTTTGAATTACCCGGTGGAATAGTTGTATTACTGTCTCCAGAAGTTTCTTTTTGGCAGGCATAAAAAAACAGGCTGAGTGTAAGTAAAAACATACTTGCAATCAAGGAGGTTCTTGAAATTGATTTCATAAGTTTTCTTTTTTAAGTTTTTAATAAATAATAAAACGAATCAGGTAGAATTTTATATAGTGGAGGAGATTTATTTTATTTTGAAACAGACAAAAAAAATGCCAATATTTTAAAATGTGCAAAACAACTACGGTTAGGTGTAATACTAACGGTGTTGCCTTGAAGTTGTATTGAAAAGAGTATAAAAAAATAAGCCACCAGAGTGGCTTATTAAAAAATTATATAAGAAGTTAAACAGTTGTTATTTAAAAAGCCAATTTTTTATTACTTAACCAGGAGAGGCTTATATCCTCCGGTACTTTCATTCTTTCTGCAATTTTTTTGTACCTGGTGGCAAGGTTACATAAATAATCCTGGGCTTTAGATGCACCATCTTTTAATCCTGTAAGGGTTTCAATTTTCCAGAGGGAAACAAGGTGTTCTATAATGCTTGCATAATCCCAGGTGGTGTACACGCCTATTTTTTGTGTAATGGCAGAAAAATCTGTAAAGAGATTGGTATTTTTTGCACCATCGGCCATTAAAATAGCAGGCATTGCAATTTGTTTACGCATCATTTGTTCAAAAGCCTTCAAGCCACCATTAGGGTCTATTTCAAATATTTTCGACATGAATGATTTGTAAGCTTTTTCATGCCTGGCCTCATCGCCTGCAATGGTTTTACAAATTCTGGATAAAGTACTGTCGCCCGCTTTATCGGCCAATTTACCAGTATTTACATGCGATATTTTTGTAGCTCTTTCCTGAAAAGAAGTGTACACCATCGCCTGGTAAGGGTCGTTATTGGTGTTGGCGTTAAAGCCATTGTAAATTAACCGGTGAATAGTTTGTTCCACTTCTTTCATATCGCATCTGCCGGATAAATAAAGATATTTATTAAGCAAATCGCCGTGCCTGTTTTCTTCAGCCGTCCATGCCCTGCTCCATCTTACCCAGCCATTGGTACTGGTTAAATCTTTTTCTTCGTTTACAATAAGATTGAAATAAGTTTGATAACTGGGTAGTGCCTCCTCTGTAATCATGTTCCCAACGAGTGAAGTAATAACACTGTCTGGGATACATGCAGTACGTTCTCTTAATTTTTTTACTTCTTCAAAAACACCATCCTTAGTAAAATCTGGTAAAAAATCGGTTGGTTGCCAGCAATCATCCGGGTCTAAAAGTGAAGTTTCAACAGTTTCGGCTACAAAACCCTGTAACATTCCTATCACTTCCATGTTCTTTGCTACTTCACTATTATCTTCTAAATGCATTATAATTTATTAAACTATTTTGAATATTCTGGTGTAAAGGTAAGTGATGTTAACAAGTTTTAGCTTGTATTAATTATCATACAACATCTGTGCCTGTCATAAATTTTTTTATACTTATAAATGCAGTTTATTGGTGATACTATTTTATAATTGATCAATGTTTTGCAATTTAAGGTTGATATAGTAGTCATTATGCCAAAAATTGATGATCCCTTATTAGATTGGTTTTCAGAAAAAAAATATTTTAAATTTGATAATCTTTTAAATTAGATAAAGCAATGAAGCAAATAATTATTAGAAAAGCAGTAATGACGGATTTAGAGAGGCTTCTGGAGTTTGAGCAGGGTGTAATTGCTGCGGAAAGGCCTTTTGACCCCACCCTGAAAAAGGGAAAAATTAATTATTACGATATTGAAAAAATGATTGCCGCTGCAGATGTTGAAATTGTTGTTGCAGAACTGGATGGAGAAATTATTGGCAGCGGTTATGCCCGTATTGAAGATGCAAAACCATATTTGCAGCATCAGCAACATGCGTATTTAGGTTTTATGTATGTAGACCCTAATCATAGAGGTAAAGGCGTAAACAAAAAAATTATAGATGCTCTTGTGGAATGGTGCAATTTGCAAAACATCACTGAATTAAGACTGGATGTGTACCAGAGTAATGAAGACGCAATAAAGGCTTATGAAAAAGTAGGATTTATAAAACACATGATTGCAATGCGGAAGAAAATATAATACTTATTCTTCCAGTTTAATAAATGGTTTTTTCATAAGACTGGCAAGGTCTTCATCTTTATCGTTACTGTAATACCTATCCAATCCGTACCGAAGTTTTGATTTATCTAATTCCGAATAAGTTCTGAATAAACGATCCCAGATAGAAAATACTGCACCATAATTACTATCAGTATAAGGTTGTTTCCAGTGGTGATGCACCTTGTGCATGTTGGGAGAAACGAGCACATAACTCAATCCTTTATCCAACCAAAGTGGCAAAGAAATATTGGCATGTGTAAAAGCAACAAATATGGTGAGTATGGTTTGATAAATCATCACTGCATAAATGGGTGCACCGCAAATTATTATTGCAATTAAAAAAAATAATCCTCTCCATACACTTTCCAATGGATGATGACGAAGGCCCGAAGTAACATCAACATTATTATCGGCGTGATGAATAATGTGCATACGCCAGAATAAGGGCACTTTATGCTCAATCATGTGGCTCAGCCATCCACCAAATAAATCTAATGCCAGTGCCGAAATAATTATTGTTCCAATAACAGAAGCATTTAACCAGTAAACTAATCCAAACTGATTTGCCGAAGCCCAATCTGATAACTTAACAATTAAAAAACCAAAACCTGTGTGGATGATAAGATGAATTACTGTGAATGTAAGATTAACAGAGGCATGTTTCCATTTTGTTTTTTTGTATTTTAATGCAAGCAATGGTATGGCACCTTCAATAATCCAGAGTATGAGCATGGAGCCAATAATAAAAGCCATCCGTTCAACCGGCCTCTGCTCCAGTGTAGAAAAGTAAGCAATGATTTTATCGAACATTGTAAAATTATTATTGAAAAGTTACGATTTTTTAAGGCAAGTAATAAAGCACTGCAAAAATTTATGATAAATTTTATTCATCCATTCCTTCACTTCCCTCAGCAGTTTTACTGCTGTTTGCAACCATGCTATTGATAACAGTAATTTCTTCTGGTGTAAAATATCGCCACTTGCCGGGTTGTAAACCAGCAATAGTGATATTCATTATTCTTATTCGTTTTAATGATACCACATTATACCCCAGCACTTCACACATGCGGCGTATTTGCCTGTTCAACCCCTGTGTTAATATAATTTTAAACCTGCTGTCGCCTTCCTGTTTTACAAAACATTTTTGTGTTACTGTACCGCCAAGGCGTACACCGTTTCGCATTTTGTTTATAAAATCTATATTGATGGGTTTATCAACTGCAACAATATATTCTTTTTCGTGTTTGTTACCTGCACGTAAAATTTTATTTACAATATCGCCGTCGTTGGTTAAAAAAATTAAGCCTTCACTTCTTTTATCTAATCTGCCAATTGGAAAAATGCGGCTTTTAAAATTTATAAAATCAATAATATTGGTTTTATCTTTTAAATCAGTAGTGCATGTAATGCCTTTAGGTTTGTTCAGTAAAATATAAACCGCAACGTTTTTCTTTTTTTTAATAGGCTCACCATCTACCAGTACCACATCCTTTTCTCCTACCCTGTTTCCTTTTGTGGCTTCTATTCCATTAATGGTTACACGGCATTGCTCAATATATTTATCAGCTTCCCTGCGGCTGCAAAAACCTGTTTCGCTAATGTATTTATTTAAGCTGATATCCATTTTTCGATTTCAGATGTGTAAATCTTGAACTATTTTTTCTTCTGTGATTCCGTGCCGCTGTGTCAATCAATAAAAAAGGGAAGCATATGCTTCCCGTATTAAACTATTTTATCAGCATAAGAATTAAATATTATCCTTTACTTTTTTAACTGGCACTTTCCGCAGCGGGTGTTTCAGTTACCACGGGTGCAGGCTTTTCTTCTTTATGTAATTTACCCAGTTCTGATCCTGATTTTTTCTTTTGCGCTGCTTTTGGTGCAAACATTACCAGCATTCTTTTTCCTTCCATTTTTGGTAAGCCTTCTAAAGCACCTACATCTTTTAAACTATCAGCAAATTTTAATAATAATAATTCGCCACGCTCTTTAAACATAATAGCACGTCCTTTAAACTGTACGTGTGCTTTTACTTTATCTCCATCCTGCAAAAACTTTTCGGCATGCTTTACTTTAAACTCAAAATCATGATCATCTGTGTTTGGCGTAAAACGTATTTCTTTAACCTCACTGGTTTTGCTTTTTGCTTTTTGTTCTTTCTTCTTCTTTTTCTCTTCGTACAAAAATTTATTGTAGTCAATAATTTTACATACAGGCGGATTGGCTCCCGGAGAAATTTCTACTAAATCAAGTTCCTGTTCTTTTGCAATTTTTGCGGCTTCGGCAGTTGCATAAATGCCCGGTTCAATATTTTCGCCAACCAACCGTACTTCGGGTACTTTTATCATGTGGTTGGTACGATGCTCCTGCTGCTGTTCTTTTTTAAAACGGGGATTAAACGCTCCCCGGGGCGGCCGTGGTGGAAATGCCATTTACAATTTTTAATTTACAATGTTGTTTATTATTCTTACGTAAGATAAAAATTAAATTTTATTTTACATCGAACGCTCTTTTATTTCTTTCGAAATTTCTGTAATAAATTCATTAATATCTTTTGCACCTAAATCTCCTATGCCCTGCCTTCTTATTGATGCTTTGCCTTCGTTCATTTCTTTTTCTCCAATCACCAGCATGTAAGGCACTCTTGCCAATTCGGTATCCCTTATCTTTTTTCCTACCTTCTCGTTTCTGTCATCAATTTCCACACGAATATCAGCATTTTTCAGCTTTTGCAAAATTGTATTTGCATAATCCATAAACTTATCGCTTATCGGTAATATTTTTACCTGCAGCGGCGCCAGCCATGTTGGGAATTTTCCTGCAAAATGTTCCAGCAAAAATCCTATAAATCTTTCATGGGTTCCCAAAGGTGCCCGGTGAATAATTAATGGCACTTCCGGATGGTTATCTTTATTGGTAAAACTTAGCTTAAAGCTTCGGCCCTGGGCAAAATCTACCTGGTTGGTAGCTAAAGTAAATTCTTTACCAATAGCACTCCAAATTTGTACATCAATTTTAGGACCGTAAAATGCTGCTTCGTCCTGAACTTCTACAAAAGGTGTATTTGTTTCTATTAAAACCTTTCGTACCATATCCTCGGTTTCCTTCCACAGTGCTGGTTCATTTACATATTTTTGCCCCAGTTTTTCGGGGCTGTGCAGGCTAAGCCGCATTACATATTTATCTACACCAAATATTTTAAAGTATTTGATATACATTTCATTTACTGCCATAAACTCCTGTGCAAATTGTTCTTTACTGCAATAAATATGTGCATCGTTCATGTGCAGGCAACGCACCCTCATAAGGCCAAATAACTCCCCACTTTGTTCGTAACGGTAACAGGTTCCATATTCTGCAATACGATAAGGCAGGTCTTTGTAACTCTTTTGCTCTGCATCAAATATTTTATGATGATGAGGGCAGTTCATCGGTTTTAAATAGTATTTTTCGCCATCCATTTCCATCGGGGGAAACATACTATCAGCATAATAAGGTAAATGCCCGCTGGTAATATACATACTCTCTTTTGCAATATTGGGTGTAACCACTCTTTTGTAACCAGCAGCTTTTTCTGTTTCCTTTGCCAATTTTTCAAGTTCTTCAATAATAATAGTGCCGTTGGGCATCCACAAGGGTAAGCCCGGACCTACATTATCTTCAAAAGTAAAAATGCCTAACTCTTTACCCAACTTACGGTGATCTCTTTTCTTAGCTTCTTCCAGCATAGCAAGGTATTCGTCCAATTCTTTTTGGCTGGGGAATGTTATGCCATAAATACGTGTAAGTTGTTTATTTTTTTCATCGCCTTTCCAGTATGCACCAGCAATGCTGGTTAATTTTATAGCTTTTATAAAACCTGTATTGGGTATGTGTGGGCCACGGCACAAATCGGTAAATTGCCCCTGTGTGTAAAATGTAATGCCAACATCGGTAAGGCCACTTAATAAATCTAATTTGTATTCATCTCCTTTATCTTCAAAATATTTTATGGCATTGGCTTTAGAAATTTCTTTTCTTGCAAAACCATTATTTTGTTTGGCAAGCTCATTCATCTTTTTTTCCAGTAAAGCCAAATCTTCTTCGGTAATTTTTTTATCCCCTAAATCCATATCGTAATAAAACCCTTTTTCAATTGCAGGGCCTACCCAAAATTTTACACCGGGAAACATAGTTTCCACAGCCTCTGCCATAAGGTGTGCCGAGGAATGCCAGAAAGTTGATTTTGCATCGGTATCATCCCAGGTTAATAATTTTAAAGATGCGTCATTATTTATTGGTCTTGTGGCATCCCAAACTTCGCCATTAATATTTGCTGCTAACACTTTTCTTGCCAATCCTTCGCTTATAGATTTGGCCACATCCAAAGCTGATGCACCAGCTTCATATTCCTTTACTGCCCCATCGGGTAATGTAATCTTTATCATATCTTTATAATGCTGCCTTAGCTTACGGCAGGGTGCAAATTTAACGAACTATTAGCTATGGAAAAATTAATCTAAAATATCTTTGTAAATAATGAAAATAATTTTACTGTTGGGTGTTTTTTTATTTTTAAACGAAATAGTATTTGGCCAGGATTTGCAGGGTGAATGGAAGGG
>NZ_JANMUN010000223.1:0-17662 GCF_031391665.1 Ferruginibacter sp. | reverse complement strand
CAAAGCTGTTACTATAAAAATAACTGATGCATCAGGCAGGCTGGTAGAAACAAAACAAACTGCAACAAACAGCGCAATACAAGTGGGTAATAAATTACCAGCAGGTATTTATTTTGCAGAAGTAATGCAGGATGGAAAAGTGCAAAGAATGAAACTGGTAAAACAATAATAACCTGAAGAATTTATAACCTTTATAGCCAGGAATAAAAACCACCGCTTCTATTAATTTGGGGGCGGTTTTTTATTATCTTTTCAACACTTAATTATTGCTTAATTATTTGGTAACAATTTGAGCATATCTTACGAGTGATTAAAGATTGCCAAATTTTTCTCCTCGAAATATCATGTTTTTTGTTGCCCAGTATAAACCTTGAAACACAGAAGGCCACTTTATTAATTTAAAGTGGCCTTCTGCTTTTATACAGTATTATAAATTGTAACAATTCAATAATCTTTTGGTAACGCAGAAAAAAAATGAAAATGATAATTTACAAAAGTTTTTATATTAATTACTACTTTAAAATATTTTTATGAGCAAAAAATATCTTTACACTGTAATAATTTGTGCGGCTATTTTTATTACCAGTCAATCGGGGTTGTTGTATTCATTTCAACCACCTCCTAACTATACCGGAGCCGAAGGAAGTACATGTGCCCAGTGCCACGGTAATTTTAATAATGGTGGCGGCGGAGTTGCAACAACGGGGTTGCCTGAGGGGTCATTTATTGCAGGGCAGGAATATAATTTCAGTGTTAACCTTTCTCACCCCACAACCCGTGGAAGATGGGGCTTTGCTATTGATGCAAGAGATGCCAATAATCAGCCTGTTGGCACATTTTCTTCTGCCAATCCTAATGCTTTACCTAATGTAAGTGAGTTAAGCCACCACATGGCCGTTTTTCAAACAGGCACTTCTTTTTCTTATAATAATTTAAAATGGACAGCACCTGCGAATCCAACCCTTGCCCAAAAAACTGTTACATTTTATTATGCCGGTAATACTGCAAATGGCGATATGGGATCTACAGGTGATTTTATTTATACAGGCACTAAGCAGGTAACCTTATTAGCCAATATTGCACCGGTTGTAACTATCACCAGCCCGGTGACCAACACTGCATTACCAGCAGGCAGTTCAGTAACCTTAACCGCCGCAGCAACCGATGCGGATGGCACTATAATCAAAGTAGAATTTTATAATAACGGTGTAAAGTTTGCCACCGACAGCACTGCACCATATACTTTAACCGGTACTAACGTAGAAGCAGGAACGTATGTGTTAACTGCCAAAGCATTTGATAACAGCGGCGACAGTGCAGTATCATCAGCAGTAACTTTAACCTTAACCGCCTGCACCGGTAGTGGGGCAATAACCGGCGAAGGATATTTAAATGTTACTGGCACACAGGTTGCCGATCTAATCGCCAGCCCAATATATCCTAACAATCCATCGGTAACGGTACCATTAAACAGTTTTGAATATGCCAGTGTGGGAGACAATTATGGCGCAAGATTAAGAGGTTATATCTGTGCCCCATTAACCGGCGCTTATACTTTTTATATTGCAGGCGATGACCAGGCAGGGCTTTGGTTAAGCACCGATGAGAATTCCAATAACAAAACACTGATCGCTTATAACGAAACCCCAGTAGGCTTTCAGGCATGGACCACATTTGCCACACAAAAATCGGCACCCATTACGTTAACCAAAGGGGTACGTTATTATATAGAAACGCTGCATAAGCAAAGTGCTTCCAGCAACCATTTATCTGTAGGCTGGGTAATGCCAGGTGGAGCAGCAGAAGGCCCAATACCGGGCAGCCGTTTATCACCCATCGGTTCCCTATTCCCCAATTTGCCCAATGGAGTAAATGCACAAAGCTTTGTTGAAGCGATGAAGGAAGTAGAAAACAATGCAGCCTTAAAAGTAACGGTAGCGCCCAACCCAAGCAGCAGTTATTTTACTTTAAATATAAAAAGCAGCAGCAACAAAGCTGTTACTATAAAAATAACTGATGCATCAGGCAGGCTGGTAGAAACAAAACAAACTGCAACAAACAGCGCAATACAAGTGGGTAATAAATTACCAGCAGGTATTTATTTTGCAGAAGTATTGCAGGATGGAAAAGTACAAAGAATGAAACTGGTAAAACAATAATTTTTAGATAAGGATTTATAACCATTGCAACCAAGTACAATAACCGCTTCCATTAATTTGGGGGCGGTTTTTTTACATTCAATACAGTTGCATGGAATTGACAAAGATTTTATGTAGCAAACTTAATTCTGCAAAGGGAAAATTAATATAGAAATAACTTCTTTAAATGAAGTTATTATAAACCAGGGCATAATTTCAAAATTATTTAAATAATAAAATTATAAGTGAAGAAAATTGCAAATATTTTTAAAATAGATTTTGATAGCAATAGAATTTATGGGTTGGATATTTTACGGGCTGTTGCAGTATTGGTTATTGTGATTTTGCATGGCAATGATATCTTGCCATTTAATACTAAAAGAAGGATAGATTACTTTCTTCCTGATGGTGTTTCAATGTTTTTTGTTTTAAGCGGTTTTCTCATTGGAGGGATATTGATTAAAACCCTGGAAAACAAGGGAACTGGAATAAATAATTTATTTCAGTTTTGGCAGCGAAGATGCTTGAGGACTTTACCGCTGTATTATTTTTCACTCATTTTATTAATTATATTATCGTGGTTGTTTGTTGCAGGGTTTAATGTATGGGATGTAAAACATTTTTTTGTATTCTGTCAAAATTTTTATAAATCAAATTCAACATTCTTTACGGTTTCGTGGAGTTTAAGCGTAGAAGAGTGGTTTTATTTATTAATTCCATTAATTATTTTTATTTTAATAAATCTATTCTCGGCTAAAGTAAAAACAGCCATTCTTTCGACAGTAGTGATAATTATTATTGCAACAATTATTTACAGATACTACAGGTTTATAACTATAGAAATTAAAACAGTTGAAACATTCGATATTATGTTCAGGAGGCCAGTACTTACAAGATTAGATAGTTTGATGTTTGGCGTAGGCGGTGCTTATTTAAATTATTACAATAATGCATTTTGGGTACGGAATAAAAATATTTTTTTAGTAGCAGGCCTTGTTTTACTTATTACCACAAGGGTTTTAACAAATACAATTTTGAATAATTCTGTAATTTATTTCTGTAATTTTTCTTTTGTTTTAGATGCTTTATCAACACTATTATTGCTCCCTTATTTAAGTCAATTTAAAAAAGGGGAAGGTATTTTTTTTAAACCAATTACTTATGTCAGTTTAATTTCCTATTCTGTTTATCTCATACATTCCACTTTTGTGTTGCAATGGATAGTTAAATTTGTAACCATACCCGACTTAAATAGCATAGCATTAATATTAGTAAAATATGGCACTTACTGGATGATTACAATTCTATTGTCAATTTTGTCATATAAATTTATCGAAACACCTTTTTTAAGATTTAGAAAAAAGGGTAAAGAGCCAAATATATAATTCTATGAAAGAGATAAAATTCAGTCTCAGTTATTTATTTCTTTTGTATTCTTTCTAAATCCAAAAGAAATACTGGAATAGAATAATAAAACCCAATTACTAATCTTTAAAGTAGATTTTGATAGTAGCAGAATTTATGGGCTTTTGCTATTTTTACTTACAAGTACATAGAAATGCCGTTTATGAAATTACAAAGTGAAGTAAATTAAATATTTTTCTTTACTTTAATACTGATGAATTCTTCTTAGCTATCCTTTGATATTGATGATGTGGATATGATGTCTTTAAAGTTTTAATCTTCAGAAAGGTATTAGTATCATATTACACATTAGGCAAGATTATTTATAATTTAGTAACACTATTTTACCTTTTAAATGATATTGATATCATAATTTTAATTTTGGTATAAGTAAATAATAAAACTTTATTTTATGAAAAAGGTAATTTACAAAATTCCGATTTTATTGTTTTTTGTTTCTAGCGTATTTCTTACTTCATGCAAAAAAGAACTGGAACAAAGTTCTATTAAGCAAAAGTTTTTTAATCAAACAGCTGCTGCTTCTGTTTGCGATACGGGATTAAAGAGATACCGTGATAAAGTTTTTTCAGCAAATGAGATATACAGGTCTGTTGATTTTGTATATAGGTCACCCAATCAATATCATTTATTAGACACCCGTAAAGATACTCTTAAACTGGATTTTTATGAACCTCTGAATGATACAGCCACTAAAAGACCGCTTATTGTTTGGATGCATGGAGGTGGCTCAGCAGCAGGTAGTAAAAACGACTCCTTTGAAATAAAAAATTGTATTGATTTTGCAAGGCGTGGTTATGCAGTAATTTGTTTTGATTATAGGATTACCCCGGAACTCTGGCCTCCTTCTGGCTATCCATCTTATTCTGATGCTGTTAAAGCTTATTACAGAGGTATGCAAGATGCCAGATTTGCTATAAGGTTTGCCAAACAAAATGCCAATTTAGCAAAGATCGATACTAATAAAATTTTTATGGCTGGACTCTCAAACGGAGCCTGTCAAACTTTGCATGTAGCTTATTTAGATGATGACGAGTTACAAATTTCACCACTTAAAATATTAGATACATTAGGTTCAGTAGATTTTGCTAATGCTTTTACCCCAAATAATACTGGTAAGATTACAGCTGGAATTGCAATTTCTAGTTGGATTTGGAATATTGATTGGATTGAAGCTGGAGATCCGCCAATGCTATTTATACACTCATCTATGGATAATTATGCACCTATTACTGAAGGAACGGATTGGGTTTACGGGCTTTTTTATCTTTGGGGGCCACAAGCAATTGTACAAAGGCTTAATCAATTAGGCATAGCTACAGATTTGAAAGTGATTGATGACGGCCCTCCGTTCCCACTTCCAATTCATACTGATGGATATAGAACACATGGTAATGTTGTGACATACCCAGAATTCATTCTGGCACCTGCTACATTAGATTTTATGTTTACAAATTTATACAATGCTTATTTCCACTGTAACAACTTATAATTGTAAAAATATTTGTTGTAAAAACATTTTTTAATATTCCCAAAATGAAAATAGCTGCATAAAAATTCTTTATACGGTGAAATAAAAAGCATGAAAAATTTAATTTTAAATTTTTTTAAAAAAAAGGGGATAGCGTTTAAAAAACAAGATATTATTTATGATTTGATTGTTTTTGATGATCTCTATCCACACCCTGGTTCTGGTTTTAGATTTGAAGAAATTTCTTATCTTTTAAAAAACATACCTAAAAGCAAAGCTGTGGTTTCCGGAATTACTTATAGAGATTTTAACTTGCCGGATGATTTGCACCAGTTACATATAGACGGCTTAATTAAAGAAAATATTGATTTAACTGGTAAAATTGTAAAGCCTCATGGAAGTATAAATATTAACTGCAGGTTATTTTATTGCATTTTTTTAAACAATATTTATCAAAATCTGGATTGGCTCGAAAAATACAAAATACCATTTGCTTTTACATTGTACCCTGGTGGCGGGTTTCTTATTGATGATGTTGAAATAACCCAAAAACTTAAAAAAGTATTTTCATCCAAATATTTTAAAAAAGTTATTGTAAATCAGCAAAAGACTTATGATTATTTAGTACAAAATAATTTTTGCAAACAAGAAGATATACTTTTTATTTTTGGCGTAGTGGTACCACAGGTAAGTTTTATCAATGACGTTGTTAAAAGCTATTATGGAAAGGATAAAAATAGTTTTGATATTTGCTTTTTCGCTGCCAAAACCTCTGCAATAGGTGAAAATAAGGGATACCCACTCTTTGTGGAGTTTATGAAACTAATTGCTCCTAAATATAAGTTTGTAAGATTTCATATTATTGGAGGGTTTGACAAAACTGTAATTGATGTTACACAAATTGAAGATAAAATTACATTTTATGGTTACCAGGAATATTCGGCATTAAAGAAAATCTTTAGAGTTGTGGATCTTATCATATCTCCCAACGTGCCCGATAAATTGGGAAAAGGATCTTTTGACGGGTTTCCGTTGGGTACAGTGATTGAAGCAGCATTAAACGAAGTGGTAGTGATGCTTACCGACAGCTTTAACGAAAATAATTATTTCGAAGATGGCGAAGAGCTTATTATTATTCAACCAAACTTACAGGATATTGTTGAAAAATTTGAAACTTCAGTAAACGATTTATACCGTTTTTACACAATTGCAAAAAAGGGAAAAGTTAAATTTCAACATATTTATTCCAACGATTTTCAAATGAAGCCCCGGCTCGATATGATACAGTCATTAATTGATTCAAGTAGCTTAAAATAAAATTCAGTACATCATGCTAATAATTGGTGCAGGAGGATTTGCGAAAGAACTTGTTGAGATTTTTCAGCATACAGGCAATACAAAAAAAATAGCTTTTTATGACGATGTAAACCTTAATACGGGTAATTTGCTGTTTAATAAATTCCCAATTTTAAAAAGTGAAAAAGAAGTTGCCGCATATTTTTCCAATAACGGAAATGCCTTTACTATTGGAATTGGAAACCCTGCATTAAGGTATAAAATGTACAAAAAATTTACTGCTTTAAATGGAAGGCTAACTTCGGTAATCTCTCTCAAGGCTTTTATAGGTTCATTTGAAGTTAGTTTGGGCGAGGGATGTAATGTGTTAGATGGAGCAACTTTTTCCAACACCGCTTCAGCCGGTATGGCTTGCATTGTGTATTATAACGCTATTATAACGCATGATTGCTCATTAGGTGATTTTTGCCAAATGTCTCCAGGTGCAACATTATTGGGCGGTGCAAAAGTTAATGATTTCACCGTTATTGGTTCAAATGCTACTATACTGCCCAAAATATTAGTTGGTAAACATGCAGTAATAGGTGCTGCATCGGTAGTAACCAAAGACGTACCTGATTATGCCTTGATGATTGGAAACCCTGCCAAGCATTCGGGATGGGTAAGTGAATATGGACAAAAACTTTTTTTTGATGAAAATAATATAGCAATTTGCAGTAGGAGTGGTGATAGGTATATTTTAAAAAATTTTGTTGTAGAAAGAATTTTAGTTAATGAAAAATTTAAATAGATTATTACTTTATTTATTAGATAGTACAGCTAATTTTTTAAATTGTTTCTGTACTACATTTTAATCACTTGTTAATTACCTAATTCTGCCACACCCTCACCATAAAAAATATTTGTTTTTTATGGGAAAAAAGTAACAAAGCTTTTAGTTAGATAGAATACTTTCTTATTTAATTAATTTTAAGTTTACAAAAAATGATAAAGATTAAATCATTTATATTATTATTCCTGATTTTTTGCATTTCAATTGCTGCTAAAAAAAGTGTAGTCGATAATACAGCTACTACTGTTGAAAAATCCTTACCATCAATAAATACAAATCCGGGCCTTAAGGATTATACACTTTTTATGCAGGAAGATTTTGATGGTAAAATTTTAAATACCAAGCGGTGGAACTATTACCGGGAGGGAGAAAAAACGGGAAACCATACCTACAAGCCAAAAAATGCAACAGTAAAAAATGGCAATCTCTATTTAACCGTACAAAAATTAGCTGACGGTAATTTTTCGGCAGTAGATATTAATTCCAAATCACTTTTTAAATATGGGTATTTTGAAATAAAGGCAAAATTACCTAAGGCTATTGGAGTGGAAGCAGCTTTTTGGTTTTTTCCCTGGAGCATGCCGGAAACTTATGCAGGTTTTACTCCTTCGATTGATGGTGTTGAAATTGATGCATTTGAATACAGCCCTGCCATTTTTGAAACCATGATTTACAGTCTTCATTGGAACGGTTATGATTATGCAAAAGGAGCACAAGTATCTACTCAGCAGGAAATCATTCCGGGTATATCTAAAGGGTATCACCTTTTTGCATTAGAATGGACACCTACTGAATATGTTATTTACATTGATGGCAAAGAAAGAATACGTACCAACAAAATTATTTCACGAAAAGCTTCTACCTTAATTTTGGGTTTTGGTACCGGAGGCTTTGGCGGTACCAATTATGCAGGCCCCTGGCCGGATACTTTTGCAATTGATTATGTAAAAATTTATAACCGCAAACCAGAAGTGAGAATATATGGGGATGCTAATGGTAATGGATGGATATCGGAAGGCTTGCAACCCGGCAGTTATACTACAGCACAACTTAAACAAAAAGGTATTTTTGATAATGAAGCCAGCTCTTTAGAAGTACCGAAAGGATGGAAAGTTACGGTGTTTGAAAGCGACTATTTCAGAGGTAAATCAATGATGATTATAACCGACACAGGCACTTTGGAACCTTATTTTAATGATAAGTTATCCTCTATTGTAATTTCTAAAAAATAGTACACTTTGTGTTTATGAAATAGTACTACTAACAGTTCAGCTTCGTTTGATCTATCAAATCTAAAATTTTAGTATCAATATCAACATCAAATTTGCGGGCAAAAAAGCTGGCGGATTGCAGCAAATTTTCTCTGTCGGTAATGGTGAGTAATTTGGGGTTCTTTTTATTTTCCGACCAATCGGTATAATGAAAAACTTCGTCTTTTATTGTTGTTTTAAAAGAGGAATTAAAAAGCACGGTTTGAAAAAAAAATTCATCTGCAATATGTACTTTTTTAAAATAGTTTACAAACTTTGGATTATTTGAAACAAATTGTAGTACATACATTGTAGCCTCTCTTGTAATGGCAAACCATTGTGGCCCTTTTCTAATATCGAAAGGATAAGGAAACTTTCTATCTGGCAATATTTTATTAATAACTCTTTCAAAAATACTTTTGCCCCAAAAAGAATAACTGTGCAGGTGGTACTTTTTTATCCTTTGTATATTTTGTTGCGATGTGGCGTAAGGCTGTATGCCTATAAACTCCAAACCGTTTTGCGCTTTAAGATAGTTAAGGAAATTAACCGGAGGTTGTAAAACATAATCCTGTCCGCTGAGGAAATTAAAATAGGAATATTTTTTTTCAGATGCCAGTACATGTTCTAAACAAAGCAGCATGGCTTGCACAGTGTTATAATTTGCCCAATCTACCTGAATATTATCAGGTATAAAAAAAACATTAGAACCTGTTAGTACCTGCTTAAAATAATCGGTGTCGCTTTTTTTATCAACATGTATCCAGCAGTCAATATCCGGATGATATAGCCTTTGTGTAAGTCTTGCTACCTGTGCCGGGTTTTTATGTACCAATAAAATATGTGCCACTTTCATATAATAGTATTTCAATAAAACTTACCTCATTTATTTTAGGCGAGGTACATCTAATCCAAAACTTTTTGGCCACCTGCAATAGTTCTTTTTATTAAGGGTAATCCTTCTTTGGGCAGCTTTGTTATATAACTAATTATATTATCCATGCCACCAACAAAAGGAAAAATGACCAGGCTTTTTAAAAAGGGAATCCACTCTTTTTTTCTAAAACTGTTTAGCAGGGTAAGCTTGTAATAGCGGGTGCGGTATCTTTTTATCCAGTATGATGCACCAAGCTGGTTACTTTTTTTTAATTTTTCTATCCGGCGCAAACAAGCTTTTGTTGCAATATTGTAATGCTCCATCATTGCCTGCTTTTCGTGTCCAAGGTTAGATATGCTGCCCTTGTGAATACGGTAGTAATACAGCGGCTTATTAATAAAAAAAATCTCACCTGTCTCTTCCAGTATATAATATAATTCCTGGTCGATGGCTTTGTCGTATTCCCTGATGGGAGAGAGGCCTGCTGTTTTATTGTAGCAAGTTTTTTTAAACGACACAAAATGATGAATACTGCCATCATTAACTAAAAGGTAAGGTGTGTTTACAGGCAATGCTTTTGGGTATTCTGCCAGTTTTATAATATTAAGTTTGTCATCGCAAATGTAATGGGTGGAGTGTACAATGCTGCACCGGGGGTTTGCCAAATGTGCTTCTACCATTATCGCCAATGTGTCGGGATGTATGGTATCATCGGGATCTAAAAAACCTGCAATTTCTCCTGTTGCTTTCTCTACGCATTTTGCTTTGGTATAGGAACAACCCATATTTTTTTCGTTGCGGTAAACTTTTATACGGGCATCATCTTTGTAGGCGCTTATCACTTCTTCAAAGTTATCGGTAGAGCCATCTTCTACAATAATCACCTCCCAGTTGGTATAAGTTTGATCGTACACCGTTTTTAAAGATACTCCTAAAAATCTTGCATTATTATAATGTGCCATCAAAACAGAAAAAAGTATTTCCATTGCAAAATTTAACGGGTTAAATATTTTTTTACTGAAGCAATAAGCGACTGCTTTTGTTTTGGCGCTGCAGCAATTTGTGGCGACGAATGACGGTCAACTTCATAAATAACCGCTTTGCGTATCGCTTCGTGATATTTATATTTTGTATAAATATCAAATGATGCATAGATATATACCATCACCATTATTTTATCGTATGCTTTGTGTACTGTGGTCATGCCTGTATCATGCAGGCGGTACACTGCCATTACATCATCCAGGTATTTAAAGTTGCCCCGCAAGCTCAGCAGCAGCATAAAAGGAAGATCGCCGTAACTGCAGTTAAAATACCAGTCGGGTAAAACAAAATCCGGATAGTTTACAAACATAAATGATGGCGATGCAATAAACCACGGCCCTAATACATCAATGGTATCAAATGAATCTTTGGGTAAACCTTTTTCGTGCATAATCCATTCCCATTGTTCATCTTTTCTTTCATTTTTTATTATTGCGTTATGAAAACATGCGCTGTAGCCAGGGTTGGCTTCAAGAAAATCAACCTGCTTTTGCAGTTTGAATGGGTCTGTCCAGTAGTCATCTCCTTCGCAAAAGGCAATATATTTTCCGCTGCATGCTTTATACGTACGCAAAAAGTTATGCATCATACCTAAGTTTTTTTCTGCAGGCAGTAATTTTATTTTTTCAGGGTGTTTAGCTGCATAATCTGCACAAATCTTTCTGGTGTCATCGGTGCTAAGGTCTTCGCCAATAATAATTTCTGCATCAAAATTATATTGTTGCTGCAACACTGCATCAAGCGTTTGAGCAATATATTGCTGATGGTTATAGGTTATTATGCAAATACTTATTTTCATTTTTTTCGGTAAAATCTAATTGCAGCTGGCACACCTTCCACCACTGCATAATCAGGAATATTTTTTGTAACAACGGAACCAGCAGAGATGACAACATTGCTGCCTACTTTAATACGTGGTATAATAATAGTACCCATGCCTACTATACAATTGTCGCCCACTTCGGCATCTGCAGAAACAGTAACCATTGGCCCTATATCACAAAACGCACCTACTTTACATCCGTGGCCAAAATTGGTTTGTTTATTCAGTAGGCATAATTCGCCAATAGTTACGCTGGGTTCTACATCTACATCCCGTAAAATAATGGTACCTGCGCCAATACTTTTTACATAGGGGCTAAAGTTGCCGAATGGAGAAATGAAAGAAGCCAGATTACCACCCAATGCTGTAAAACGTTCTGCCATTTTTTTTCTTTGTTTTACATCTCCAAGGCAAATCACAAAATCTTTAGAAGTGTTAGTGAAGTAATCCACCACTTCTTCATCCGTACTAATGATTTTAAATTTTTCTTTGATGAAAATATTTTCCGTTTCTGTTTCACTCCAGAAAACTGCGTCTTCTATTTTCATCTTCAGCAGGTCTTCAAATAACTGTGCGGCAAGGCCGCCTGCTCCAATAAATAACATAGCTTGTTTGTTAAGGGGTAATGTAAATTTTTCTTTGGGCTTAAAAGTATTATTAAAGTTTTCTAAAGAACCTGATCTTTGCCGGAACGCCAGAAACCACTGCGTTATCCGGAATATTTTTTGATACCACCGTTCCTGCTGCAACAATTACGTTTTACCCAATTTTACTTTTGGTTGTATAATAGCGCCCATGCCTATGTAACCATTCTTTCCAATTGCTGCATCCGATGCAATGATAGCATAAGGGCCAACTGAACAATAGCGAGCCACTACTGCACCGTGACCAAAATTTGCCCTTTTATTAATAACACAATTTTCTCCAATGTACACACCAGGTTCAGAAGCTACCTGATTTAATACAACAGCACCGGTTTCAACAGTGGTGTACAAACTTAAATGGGCATAGGGCGAAATAAAAGATGCCGGTTGACCACCTAAATTTTTAAATTTTTAAATTTTTCTATCATCAATATCCCAAATTGCTGCTGAAAATAATTTTGAAGTTTGTGCAAAATAATTTTTAACCTCAATGTCGGTTTGTAAAATTTTAAAATTTTCTTTTATACAATTGTATTTTGTAGCTGTTTCGCTCCAAAAAACATAATCATTTACTTTTAGCGTAATTAAATCATCAAAAAGTTGGGCAGCCATGCCGCCTGCACCTAAGAATAACATGGGTTAATTATTTTGGGCCCTTAACAATAATCTGCATACAAAATCAATTTCTTCTATACTAATGCTGTGATATATTGGTAAGCAAAGCACTTTAGCACTTATTTCATCGCACACCGGCGTAAGGCATTTAGTTACATATTTTAAATTATTTAACGAGGGATAAAAATATCTTCTCGGAAATATCCTGTGCCCATTTAGTATTTCAACTGCTTTAAGTAAACCCATTTCAGATTCAAATATTACCGGGTAATAGGAAAAATTAAAATTACTGTCAGGTTCTGGTTTTATATTCCGCAGGTTTAAAAACTTCATCCATTCATCATATTTTTCATACTGCTTTTTCCGGGTTTCTAAAATTGAATCAATATACTTTAAGTTGATAAGCCCCATCGCTGCATGAAACTCAGAGTTTTTTCCATTAATGCCCACTTCTGCAAAATCCTCCGGACCATTATGCCCAAAGTTTCTCATATAAGCCATCTTTTTTAATAAGTTGGCATCTTTTGTAAATACTGCCCCTCCTTCTATTGTGTGAAATATTTTTGTGGCATGAAAACTGGCAGTACTTACATCACCGTACGCATAAACGCTTTTTCCTTTATAAATGGTGCCAAAGCAATGTGCGGCATCGTAAATTACTTTAAGCCCATGCTTATCAGCAATAACTTGTATGGCATCAATATTACAAGGGTTGCCATAAGTATGTGTTGCAATAATGGCCGAAGTGGCTGGTGTTATTGCCGCTTCAATTTTTGTATGATCAATATTAAGTGTATGGGTATCAATATCGGTAAAAACCGGTGTACAGCCTTCCCAAACAATGGAAGATGTAGTGGCAATATAACTAAAAGGCGTAGTGATAATTTCTCCTTTTAACCCTAAAGCTTTTATTGCAATTTGTAAAGCAGTGGTGCCATTATTGAGGTAAAGCAAATGATCGATACCCAAGTACAACTTTAACTTTAACTCCAGTTCATTTACCAACGGGCCATTATTGGTAAGCCAGTTACGGCCCCATATTTTTTTTATGTATTCCTGATACTCTTCCAGCGGAGGTAAAAATGGTTTGGTTACATCTATCATAAAATTTGCCGTATTTGTTCTACTAAATTGTATCAACAAACGATTTCTCCGTGTGATTAAAAAGTAATATCCCAATAATTAAAAAGAACAATACACACCCTGCATCATAAGCAAGCAAAGGCCAGTTTAATTGCCCTGTACCTGTAAAAATAAATCTGAAAGCTTCAATAAACCCACTCATAGGATTAGCCATAATAACCTTTTTGTAATCGCCGTTTGCAACACTGCTTAAGGGAACAAAAACAGTAGAAACAAACATCATTAACTGAATAATGAAAGTGATAAGATGTGAAAGATCTTTATAACGGATAGTTAAAGATGCCACTATTAACCCTGTGCCCATACCCATTAAGGCAACGCAAATAATTAATAGCGGAAATAAAAAAATATAATAAGTAGGTTGTATGCTATCTGTTGTAACAGTAAAATATAAATACACCATTACAAACAACCCAAACTGGATTGCAAATTTAATAAGGCTGGTTAAAGTGATTGAAAGCGGGATAATTAAACGGGGAAAATAAACTTTAGAAAATATTGCATTATTATCTTTTAAAAACGATGCTGTTTTTGTGATGCATTCTGCAAAATACCCCCAAAGAATAATACCACTCAGATAAAATAAAACAGGCGGTATGCCACCGGTAGAAAAATTGGCAACTTTTTTAAAAACTATAATATAAGTTAGTGTAGTTAATACCGGTTGTAAAAAAAACCAAAGCGGGCCTAAGATAGTTTGTTTATAAATTGATGAGATATCCCGTTTTACCCAGATAATCAGTAAGTCCCTGTAATTCCATAGCTCCCGGAGGTTAAGTGAAAAAATATTATTTTCAGGAGTAATAGTTTCTTTCCATTCTGTTATTTCATTTGCTGCACTTACCATATAAAAACACATTAGTTTATAATGGCGCAAAATATTTAAACACTATAAACTTAATGTTAACTTATAGTAACCATATTTATATTTTTTTGTACTGCAGCAGCACTTCAATTTGCCGGTTAAAAAAAGTCAGGGTATCGGAAGGGTGTTTATGAGCAATTGACTTTGCGGCATTTACACCAAGCTGTTCCCAATCGGCTCTTTTTTCCCATGCCCTTTCCAGGGCGGCGTCAATTGCTGCAGTGGTGGCGTACTCGGCAATAAAACCATTTACACCTTCATCAATAAGTTCGGCTGTGCCACCTACATTGGTAACAATTGCGGCACGTTTAAAATGCATGGCTTCTATCAGGCTTAATGACTGGCCTTCCATTCGTGATGGCATTAGCAGTATATGGTGTGTTTTCCATATTTTACCAACATCTTCAATGTGATTGTGGATAGTAAAACTGGTAATTTTATTCTGCTGCAGTAAACGTTTAAGCAATTCGTTATGTGGCCCTGTGCCAAAAAGAGAAAAATGAATGTTTCGGCTTTTCCATTTTTCTTTTTTAAGTATTTCTATCAATAAATCATATCCTTTATGAAATGTTTCAATCCTGCCAACAAGAGCCACTTTATAATTTCCATTTTCTATTTCAGGAAATGAAATATCTGCCGGAATTATTTTTGTAAATGGATTATAAATGACTGCTGCGTTTTTTACCAGCTCACCCAATAATTTTTCATGCAGTAACTGTGTATTTTTCGATACAAAATAATTGCATTTTGCCTGCCGGTATAATACATTTAATTCATTGATTAATGCATCATTCAAATAGGGCCAGTGTACTTCTGTTACAAGCTGTGTAATAGTTACAAAAGGTATATTAAAAACAACACAGTCTCTCATCAACTGCATCCCATCTATATTATTGCCCTGAGAAATTATTATAAGATCGGGCTTTTGTTTTTTAATATTTTCGTGAAGTACATCTTTTGGCAAAAACTTACCCAGCTTTAATTTTCTTAATGCACGAAAAAATATTGAAGGGTGCCGTAACCGGTTTTGAAGGGAAATGAAATTTTCACGGTTGGGTATAAACTGTTGTACCAGTTCGTAGTTATAATTAAGCCCCGCCTTAACTGTATAGCCATTTTCGTTTAATTGCTTTGCAGACTGGGTCCATAATACTTCACTTCCGCCCCAGATATTGTTAGTAGATAAGTAAAGAATATATTTTGGAGGCATAGTAAAATAATAACAAATTTAACCATTCGCCTCAAGGTTAATATGAACTTAATGTTAACTACCAGCGTGGATACTTGTTAATAGGAATTTTTAGTTTGCTTATTGTATATTTTATGGTGTACTGATATTCATTAAGTACTCTCCATAACCGCTTTTCTTTAAATCTTCTGCTAATTTTATTAAATGTTCTTTAGTAATAAATTTCATCCGCCACGCTATCTCTTCGGGGCAGCCGATTTTTAAACCCTGCCTTTTTTCTACTACCCTTACATATTCGCCTGCATCGCTTAAAGATTCAAAAGTGCCGGTATCCAACCATGCAAAGCCACGGTTTAGCACGCCAACTTTTAATTTTTTCTTTTTAAGATAAGTATCGTTCACTGTCGTTATTTCATATTCGCCTCTTGCACTTGGTTTTATATTTTTTGCAATATTCACCACATCGTTATCATAAAAATACAAACCAGGCACGGCATAATTACTTTTTGGTTTTAATGGTTTTTCTTCAATGCTTAAGGCGTTAAAATCTGCATCAAATTCTACCACACCATATCTTTCCGGATCGCTAACCGGGTAAGCAAAAATAACTGCCCCATACGGGTTTACACTTTGCTGCAGTAATTTACTAAAGCCACTGCCGTAAAAAATATTATCCCCTAATACTAATGCCACACTATCGCTGCCAATAAATTTCTCTCCAATTACAAACGCCTGTGCCAGGCCGTTAGGTACTTCCTGCACTGCATATTCTATTGTACATCCCCATTGGCTGCCATCGCCTAATAATCTTTTAAACTGTGCCTGGTCGTCCGGAGTAGTTATTATTAAAATTTCTCTTATCCCTGCCAACATTAAAGTGCTGAGAGGATAATAGATCATCGGCTTGTCGTAAACAGGCATCAACTGTTTACTGATTCCCATAGTAATGGGATATAATCTTGTACCTGAGCCGCCTGCTAAAATAATTCCTTTCATTGATTTAGTTTAGAAGTTTAGGGTTTAGAAGTTTAGGAAGTTTAAAAAAGACAGAAACCTTGTTTTTTGTTGAGACTTTCTTAATCCAGCAATTAGTAAAGTTTGTTTTTCTATCAAATCTCTGCCTTCTGAATAATTTTCGTTTGCTAAGTATCCTAAATCATTTGATATAATTAAATCTTTCAATAATTCAATTGTACTGCTGTAGGCAATTGTACTAAAATGGGATTGATCTTTTGCTGTTTTACGGGAAGTTCCTTCTGCAATATTTGAGGCAACTGAAATAGCGGCTCTTCGCATTTGAGATATAATACCAAATTTTTCTTCTGATGGAAAATGCTTAGTAGATTTATAAGTCCATACTGCTAATTGGCGTGCATGTTGCCAGCATTCTAATTTTTCAAAAGAGTAAACTTTCATATATTTTACTTTTATAAAAGTGATAAATATTTTTATGCCGTAAACTAAACATCTAAACTTTCTAAACGCCTAAACGCCATACTGCTTGTTATAATATTTCTGATAATTCCCGCTGGTAACTTCTTCCAGCCATGCTGCATTATTCAAATACCAATCTATAGTTTTTGAAATACCTTCTTCAAATTGCAATGATGGTACCCAGCCTAATTCATTTTTTAATTTAGTGGCATCAATGGCATAGCGCAAATCGTGGCCTGCCCTGTCTTTTACATAAGTGATCAACTTTTCTGAAGTATCTTTTTCTCTTCCTAATTTTTCATCCATCTGTTTACACAATTCTTTTACCAAATCTATATTGGTCCATTCATTATGGCCGCCAATATTATAGGTTTCGCCAATTTTACCGTTATGAAAAATTACATCAATAGCCCTTACATGATCTTCTACAAAAAGCCAGTCTCTTATATTTTCTCCCTTACCATAAATAGGCAAAGGCTTATTATTGATGATGTTGAAAATACAAAGTGGTATTAATTTTTCGGGAAAATGAAAAGGGCCGTAATTATTACTGCAGTTGCTGATTTTTACCGGCATTTTATAAGTATGGTAAAATGCACGAACTATATGATCGGACGAG
>NZ_JANMUN010000204.1:0-2352 GCF_031391665.1 Ferruginibacter sp. | reverse complement strand
ATTTAGCGAATCTACAGAACGTTTACTTAAGATTGAATCTTTACGCAACAGGTAAATACTGTCTTTAACATCGTAATCTTTTTTCTCTTCCGCCTCTAAGGGAACAGGCCGTATAGTATCCCAATAAGCCGCAGGCTTTTTATTTACTGCAGTATCATACTTAATAATTATTTTATCGAAATATTTTTTAGCATAAACTGGATTGATGTTGTAGTTAGAATAAACATTTACAAAATTGCCAATGGCATCAATACCAAACTGTTTAAAATTAAAATGCAGCAATTGATTTTTTACCCGTAATACATCGTTTTTTACCGGCACATAAATTTGTGTTATCTGCAGGGTGTCAATAATTTCCAGCTGAGAGGTTTTAGTAAGCGTTAAATCGCAGCTGTGTATCCGCCAATCGCCTTCGGTAATAAAAATAATGCCCGAAAATAAAGGCTCGTATTTCCGGCGTGGCGTAACCAAAATTTTGTTGATCTCTTTACCATCTTCAAAAAAACTGCCCAGGAATTTAAACTTATAAAAGCCAATGGCACCATCAGCAATGGGAGAAACAAAACCACGGGGATTAAATTTTTCGGTAAATACTTTTACGTTGTTGGTATAAAAACTTATAAAAGTGGGAAAGGTAAATCCAAATCCACCGCTGCCGCTTACCCTGCTGCTCAGCACTTCCATTTTAAATTTGTCGGGTTGCTGGGTGTGTACTTTTGCTACCGACTCCGATAAATAAATTATTCCTTTACCGGTAGAATCAAGGCCAATACTTTTTCTATCTTCCTCAGGAATTTTTCTGCCCATTATTTTTTTGGGCAGCATCCGCAGTTTCATAATATCTTTTGTATAGAGGTCGCATTCAAATGCATTTACTTCTTTGTTATAAAAATTTCTTTTTTTAATGGCCTGGCGAATGATGGCATAAGCCGGATCTTCGCCACCGCTTTTTACAACTACTTCTTTTAAATCTAATTTTTGCTCCGTAAGGATAAAAGTTACTTCTTCATCAACCGCATTTATTAAAACAGATTTTTCCTGCCTCGTAAAACCAATATGCTGGCAAACTACTGTATAACTGCCCGGTGAAACATTGAAAGAAAATTTTGCTTTGTTATTGGCGCTTGCACCAATTGAAGTGCCTTTTATGGTAACAGATGCATAAGGCAGTAAATCGCCTTTATCATTAAATACAGTACCATAAATTTTTTGTGCAGAGGAATGGAGACTAAAGAATAAAAAAATAATCAGTAATATTTTTCTCATGCAGTAATTTATATTAGTCTAAAATAAGCAGGAAATTGTTACCACTATGTGAAAAGAGTAATATGAGCATTAATTTGATAACAGCAATAAACTTACATGATGGAAAATATCAACTAAAGGATACTTCGCTTATACGGCAATATACTCTTCAAAATTAATACCATTCATATAGTATAGCGCAAAGGTAAATTTATGTTTATTGCGTTTAAACAGCCTTTTTACTGCCCTGCATATTTGTAAAAAAGGTTGAAAATGCCCCTTTTGCCCATCGATAATTACATATTTACCTGCAGCATTTATTGTATGAATGCCAAAATTGAACTCTTCACTATTTTTTGCTTTTATAGTCATGTGTTCCTCCTCTTCAAACTCTGTTTCGCTTAATTTAACAATCTTATTGATTGTTATAGACTCACCATAATAATTTTTGCAGTTTTGCGAAGGCCTGAAAACGTTTCCATCAACCTGGATAAAATTGCCGGCAGAACGGGAGCCGTTTAAATTATTTTTTACGGGATTGAGTGCATGGGGTTTATAAGGTCCTAAATAATTATCAGCATAATAAATATAAAGTTTGTTAGAGTGGCCATTGTGCAATAAAGTACCAAAAAACCAGTATTTGTTATCTTTTTTTAATAAGGTTGCGTCAATTAATGGAAAATCGAGTACCACTTTTTTATTTGTTAATTTAAATCCTTTTTCATCATACTCATAATTTAAAAGCGCCCCATCTAATTCAGTTAACAAAACATTCATTTTGTTATTTTCCTTATAAATGCATGGATAAGAAAGATGGTTTCCGTTTCCAAAAATTATCTCGGGGTTAGAAAAGCCTTTTGCAGTATCATAACTAAGCTGGCAAATTTTGCCATCAAGTTTACCGGTGGTAAATATTTCGGCAAGTATATTGAGCTCTCCATTACTGTTATTAAAAACAAAGGGGTCTGCAATAGAATTATTATAATGATCAAGCTTTAACCACTTAAAAGAAAGGGCTGTTTTCTTTTGCCTTATTATTTGCTCAATATCATCTTCTAAAATGCCAATAGAGAACTGTTTGAAAAAAAATTTTGAATAATATTTTTT
>NZ_JANMUN010000196.1:0-3078 GCF_031391665.1 Ferruginibacter sp. | reverse complement strand
AACACATAAACATAAAAACGGGCAATGCTTCTAAAAAACCATCACCGCTTACAAAATGTGAAACAACTCCGCCTGATAACAGAAAGAACAATCCTGCATAAGCCCATTCTTTAAGTAATAAATATTTAGGAATAAGTATGGCCACAACAGCAAATATTTTCCATAAACCGATGATGGTTAGCAGATAAACTGGATAGCCCAAATGAACAATACCCTCTACATTAAAACTTGCTCTATAGAGTTGTGCGCTACCACCAAGCAACATCCCAAAACACAAAAAACCTGTAACTGCCCAGTAGGCAATATTTTTACTTTTTTTATTTTCCATTTTTTATTGATTGATTTTTAATAATTCTTGTAATCTATCATGTGCCATATTTAAGCCATTAGCAAATGGTAATTTTAATTGGTCTGCCCGGTGCTTTTCAGATTGATAAATCATGTGCATTGTCAATTTGCTTGTATTAGTTGTGATACTTTCAAATTCCAAAAATTCAAGTCTAACACCTGTAAGCAAATTATTCATTTCAAAAGTCCGGATGATTGTCTTGTTTGGTGTTACTTGATGAATTGTACCATTAGCCGTAAAAACTACTTTGCCTTGTCTTATAGTTTCAAATTCGAAGCTACCGTGGCTTTTACTTTCAAGTTTTAGCACCGTTAAGCCCATCCACTGTTCTAAAAGTGTAGGTTCTGTGTGTGCTTTAAAAAGCAATTCAACAGGTATCTCAAATTCTCTTGTTACTACTATGTCTTGCTTACCTTCTTCAGCAGTGATTATTGTTTTCTGTTCCATTATTTTTTATTTTTTGATTTATGATTTTTCATTAGAGCTTCCAGTTTGTTGAACTTATCATCCCACATTTGGCGGAAGGGTTCTAAAAAGTCTGCAACTTCTTTCATCTTTTTTGGGTCTATTTGATAGTAAATTTCCCTGCCGTTTTGTTCCTGTTTTAGCAACTCACATTCTGTAAGTATTTGCAAATGTTTAGAAACTGTTGGCCTTGCTGTATCAAAGTTGGAAGCAATTGCCCCTGCTGTCATTGTTTGGGTTGTTAGTAGCAGAAGTATTGCCCGTCTCGTCGGGTCTGCAATAGCCTGAAAAACATCACGTCTTAAATTCATAATGAAGTCATTTGACTACAAATATAAGTGTAGTTATTTGGCTACGCAAATATTTTTTGTGTATGCCTTGAAAAAAAAATCGGAGAGAAAATTTGAGATAATTTTTAAAACTGAAGTTTAGTGGCAGGTTCAGCAGCAAAAAAGCGAGCTTTGTGAGGGAATTAATGAAGAAAATATATCTAATTAAATAACAAAGCTTCCAAAACAATAGAACTAAGCTGCCCCGCCATTTTACAAACTCTAACACAATGTAGCGGGGCAGCTTTTTTATCAATTTAAGGGGCATTTTGAAATGCCCCTTTTTAAATAATTAACTTCAGTTACCTGCAAATTCACATTTTACAAAACTCTCACAAAGCTGAAAAGCCTTTTGTGTTTTTAATTGTGCAGTTCCACCGTACAACAAGGATTTCATTTTGGCTTCTTCGTCTTTATAATTTCTTATATTTTGAAAGTAGCCTGTAATGGCGTTGTATGTACCAAACACCGTTCCCTTTGTTGTTTCATATTGTTGGGATGGGCTGGTCATATTATATTCGTACACATCGTTACACATATTTTTAAAGCAAGTGCTCAATTCATCCAATTCACCTTTTTCAATGTCCTGCAATACTTCTTTGTTGGGAACCATTGCCAGTTTTATCAATTTCTGCACTTCTTTATCTGTAATACGAACTTTTGCCCATTGGTTATAAATTCCTTCTAACTGGATAGATAGCTGATTAGATATTCCCATTACTTTATGAGCTTGTTCCAGTCTTTCTTTCGCATTGGCTGTGTGACGGATTTTAATGGAATTACTACAGTTTTTTAATGCAGCGTTGAGGGTATTATTGCAAACGATTCGAATAGGAGTAAAAGCCGCCATGATGCTTCCAAACCCATCATGTGAAGTAGTTAGGAATAAATACTTTTCAATCATATCATCATTTCCTACTCTAATGTAGCCCGGCAATTTAGCAGTGATAAAAATCTTTTCGCCTTTGCCTAATGCTCCTGCGGTTTCGTACTGGATACCATCGCCACCAACAATAGCATCAAAAAAACTCAACGCATCAATATTTTGTACCACTTCATAGTCTTTACCCACTACACCTAAAATAGATTCATTATCTGTTCTGATAGTCGCATAAAAATTGGGTACTTCAATTTCGGAAATTTTAATTTCTATATTCTCCTGGGCTGCTTCGTTTTCGTTATCAAACGTAAACAGTTTTCTTTTGGCTACGGAATAATCAAGCCCTGCAAATTTTAGTACTTCTGCACTGGTGGGATAGCCTTCTACTATTTGGCCCAGGCCATGCCAGGCTTTTTCTTTTACTGAAAAGAAACTGTGTTTGCCTGTTTGCTCGTTGAAATTTAAATTATGTGCCATGCTTATTGATTTTAAATTTTGAAAATAATTTTTTGAAAAAGGGCATCAGCATTTTACCAATGCCCGTTAGCCATCTGTTCTAAAATGGCAAGTCGTCTGCAGGTACTGCAATTGCTTCAGCACTTGTTTTAACCGGTGAGTCATTTTTTACACCTGTACTTCCGTGTAGCTTAATTGTGTTTACATGAAAGGTTAATGTGGCTTTGGCTTCACCATCTTTGCTGGTGTAAGCGTTTACACCAATACGACCTTGTAACTCTACCAATGTTCCTTTGGTGAGGTATTGAGCAACACCGGGATTTACCCAATAATCACACTGTGCATAGGTCACCACTTTTGTTACTTCATTGCTGCCTTTTGCTTTGTAGCTGTCATTAATAGCTACGCTAAAGTTTACTACCTGTTTGTCATTTTTCAGGGTGCTGATTTTTGCATCACCTGTTAATCTTGCTGTCATTTCCATGATTGTAAATTTTAATTGTTTAATAAATGTTTAAAGTCGGCATACGCCTCGTTCGTTCTAATCGTAGCAACCCGGCCTTGAAACAGGTTTTGGCAAAAGCAAGGTTTTTGTAAAA
>NZ_JANMUN010000157.1:0-42334 GCF_031391665.1 Ferruginibacter sp. | reverse complement strand
TTTCCACTTTCGCCACTATCGAACTTGCGAAAATCTTTCAACTTACCATCTTTAAAAATGGATAAGTAATAATCTGCCACAGCTTTGGCATCTTTCTCCACCCACAAATAGGGTGTAATTTTTTGAATTGTATCAGTCATTTTTTTAGGTTTTTTATTGTTAAAACAAGATGTTGTTAAGATTGATACTGCAACTATAGTTGCAGTCCAAAAGATAATTTTAAGCTTCATCATTTTTATTTTTTAAAATTACTAATATGTTTGTCAATTCGTTTAATGTTACTGTAAATCCTTCTTTAAACCCCATTTCTATCATTTTTTCAAGTCCTTCAAGTGATTTAAAGTTCATTTTGTTAACTAAAAGTCAAGTCCAATTTGCACCTGGCAAATGTGGTGTTTCGTGCTTATCCGCAAAAACACGTAGGCATTTAAAATTTGATTTGGGTATAATGGAAGTATAATCAAATATTTGCCAACCTATTTCCGCACCTTCCGGGCTCACCATTGCATAAAATCTTCTACCACCAACTCACATTCAGCTAATATTTTTATATGTTTTGATACAGCCTGCCGGCTTGTGTTAAAATGTTCGGCAAATGCATTTGGTGTCATTGCCTGTATGGCAATAAGCACAATAATTGCCGTCTTGTGGGGTCTGCAATGGCTTGAAAAATGTCTCTTCTTATTTCCATATTTAAATTATTTGCAACTACGTGGTTGCAAATATATATGCAATTACATAGTTGCGCAAATTTTTTGTGTACTTTTTTTGTGCAACTAAAAATGTGGGAAAGTTTAAAATGTTAAGGTGTTGTGTACAATTGGTTTTATTACGGTTTTTGGCTTGGCGATGGTGTAGAAATAGAAGTGAAGTTTGATATTAATTTGTTATCTAACAGTTGGCTAAAGTTTAGAGACTATCATTTATTTTTGCTTGAATTAGTGCAGGGTGTTCAATAGGGGAACATAAAAACAAATAATGCTTAAGACGGGGGAATAGGATTTTTAAAATAATAGCAAATAAAAAAGACTGCCCTTTTGAGACAGTCTTTTTTATTAAATAATATTTTTTAAAAAATGTAACGAACACCTAACTGGCCCTGCCATACATCGGCAATAGAAGTGCCTTTTCTGTAAGTGGTATAGTTTAAACCGCTGTTTACAGTATTCATTCTAAAATATGGAACACCGTTGGCATCTACTCTTGAATAGGCTAATGGAGATGTAGTATTAATAACATTTGCAACACCCCATTGGTGATCTATCATATTGCCTATGTTAAAAATATCTGCTCTAAACTGAATGGTATGTCTTTGTTTACCGAAGTTTTTAAATACTTCAACCATAGTAGACAGATCTAATCTGGTTAACATTGGCATTAGCACACCATTGCGTTGGCTAACCTGCCCACGATGATTTTTTAAGTAAGAATTTTGCTGAATGTATGCTTCAAAAGCATCTTTTTGCTGCTGTACAGTAAACGGAGTTGCTCCTGTAATAGCATCAAAATTCATTTCACTCTGGTCTTTTGGAATGTATAATAAATCGTTACCGCTGATGCCATCTAAATTCATATCGTTTGAATAACCATAAGAAAATCTGCCCAAACTTTGCGATTGGCCAAATAAAGAAACCTGCAATGCAACTGCTTTAGCAATTTCTTTACGGTAAGTAATGTTGCCAATTATACGGTGGCGGGTATCATTATCACTAAAAGAATTATCAGGAAGATTATTACCGTTAACAGTTCTGGTTGATGTAAAACTGCTGAATGCAATAGTGCTAGAACTGGAATAATCTTTTGTACGTCCAAAATTATAAGCCAGCATCCAGCTAAGGCCTTTTTGTAAAGGCTTTTCTAATTTAAGTGTTACGCTTGTGTTAGAGCCGTAAGGTCGGCTGGCCAATACAGTTGCATCGTTTACATTAGGATTAATTCTTACAGCAGTGGCGCCACCTGCAAACCTGGGGCGTTTATCCGGCCCTGTAAAGTTTGCAGTAGCAACTTTTTGGTTAGCATTGTAATAAAAAATATTACTGATGCTTTGCGTAAATAAAAACTCAGCCGAACCCACTATGCCTGCAAATAATTTTTGATCAACTGCAAGGTTTGTACGGAACACCTGGGGAAAACGGAAGTTTTTTTCAATAGGCGCAATATTATAACTTGCCGCAGGCGAGCCTGGTGTGGTGGCAGGAATATTACGGGTAACATTTGGGCTGAAAGGATATTGTGTTACCGGAGTAGTAATTACACCGCCAGTAATTACCTGATCCCTGCTTATTTGCCCAGCCTGCATACCATTGTTACCAACAGCATTGCTAACAAATACAAACGCAGGACGGCCAGAGAATAAACCTAAACCTCCACGCAATTGTGTTTTTTTATTTCCATTAACATCATAGTTAAAACCAAACCTTGGATTTATCATTAATTTTGCCGATGGTAATTGCGAAGTGCTTAATTTGGTGGCGTTGCCTTTTTCATCTACAAAACTGTAGCTATCAACCTGTGGATTGTTTACAGCATTTGATGTAAAGAAAGGTACATCTAAACGGATACCGTAAGTAATATTTAAATTATCCTGCAGTTGCCATTCGTCCTGCACATAAGCACCAATATTTTTGGCTTTTGTAACAGCGTTCCATAATTGATTGCCGGCTAAATTACTGTATCCTAAAATGTATCTTCTTAGCGAAGTAGGATTTGTTGCCATATTATTATTAGCCAGGTAAGCGTTGGCAGAAGTATAAAAATCAGTAAGATTGTTAAAAGTATATTGCCCCTGAATTTGTGGCGTAAACTGGTTAAAAAATTTAAATGATTCAAAATTTGCACCTGCCGAAGTGGTATGTTTACCATTGTAAAAAGTAATGTTATCAGATGCCTGCCAGGTATCGGTAAACAATTTATTGTTGGGTGTAAATGGTTCCGATCCAAAAGAAATATAATTTCTGTCACTATTTGAACCATCTAGAATATCAACAATAGGAAAAATATTTCCTCCTTTAATTGCTCTGTAATCCCTGTTTGCAGTCCAGCCAAAAATTAATTCGTTAGATACTCTGTTGCTGATACGTGTATTTAATTGTCCAATTACAGAATAAATATCATTGTTAATTTCATAATTATTATTAGCGAAGTTCATGGTATTTAAATTGCTTTGTCTTGAACCTCCTAGCACGCCGGATGAACTTGCGCCAATATCTTTAAAAGATCTTAATGAGTTAAAACGAACACTGAATTTATTTTTATTACTAACGTTCCAGTCAATTTTTGCTAAAATTTTATAGCTGGTAGTAAGAAAATCATATCCTTCGTATTTACCGGGGTTATAATTAAAATTTGTATTTAAGAAAGTTGATAAAGCATCAAGATCTGTTTTTTTAACTCTTGAAACGTTTGTTTGGCCAGTGTTTGAACCGTTGTCAGCTGCAAAAGCAGTTCCGGGGTCAGTTCTCTTTTCATTTTCGTAATTAGCAAAAAAGAATAATTTATTTTTAATGATAGGGCCACCAAGGCTAAAGCCATACTGCTTTACATCAAAATTAGAAATAGTTACCGGTGTTTTACCATCGGGTCCGGCTTTAGTACCTACCAACTTTTGGTTACGGTTATTAAAAAAGCCTGAGCCATGAAAGGTATTGGTACCGCTACGGGTAACCGCATTTATACTTGCACCAGTAAAGCCTGCATCTTTTACACTGTATGGCGAAACGTTTATCTGTATTTCCTCTATTGCATCAATAGAAATAGGAGAAGCGCTGGTTTGGCTGCCGGGTAATGCCTGTAAACCAAATGAATTATTAAAAATAGACCCATCAACAGTCAGGTTGATAAAGCGGTTATCCTGCCCGGCAAACGAAGTGCCGCTCGACTGTGGGGTTAATTTAGTTAAGTCAGTTATATTTCTCGAAAGTGTGGGCAATGCTGCAATTAACCTTCTGTTGATATTGGTAGAAGTTCCTTTTCTGTCTTTAGAAATTAGCGAGCCTTTTCTTGCAGCACCTGTAACCACTACTTCAGTTAAGCTTGCATTGGCATCGGTAAGTACCACATTTATTTTTGATGCTTCTCCTAATTGAACATAAACATCAGTAATTATTTCTGGTTTAAAACCTACAAAACTTATAGTTACTTTATAAGGCCCGCCCACACGTAAACTTGGGATATTAAATACACCGTTTTTACCAGAGGAAGCCCTGTAAACCGAACCTGAAGGCTCGTGCAATACTTCTATAGTTGACCCTGTAAGATCGGTTCCTTTAGCATCTTTTACATTACCGCTGATGCTGCCTGTAGTAACCTGTGCGGTTAAGGCAAATGGAAAAATAAGCAGTACGATTAATAAACGTACTATGTTTTTAACTCTCATAAAAAATTAGCTTTAATTAAGTGCAAAGGTGCTGATAAAAGAATAAAATTGCTTTAAGAAATTATTAACAAGTTGTGTAACCTTAAATTGGGCAAAACTTAAGCCGGGGGAATATAATTTTTAAAATAGCAAATAAAAAAAGACTGCCCTTTTGAGACAGTCTCTTTTCATTAAATAACGTATTGTATTAGAAAGAATATCTTAAAGTAACCTGTCCGTTCCAACGGCTGCTATTGAAAGCAGAAATACCATCGCTAATTACACCAACTTTATTATCTACAGGCTTATTAAATCTGTAATTTGGTTTGTTGCCGGTAAAACTAACTACCTGCACAACTTGTGCCTGATCGAAATTAAAGAAATATTGACGTCCGGCATTTTTATCTATTAGATTAGTAAGGTTAAAAATGTCAAATCTTAGTGATAATGTATGGCGAACTTTTGCCACGTTAAGAGAAAAATCTTGTTGAATATTTGCATCAAGAATATGAGTAAAAGGAGATCTTGCGCCGTTGCGTTCTGCAAATTTGCCACGATTTTTCCTCATGTATTTGTCTGATTGTATAAATTCTTCAAACTGATCTTTTTGAATGGTTTCAGTTAAAGCACCATTGGTGGGAAATGACATCAAATCCATTTCTGCCCTGGTTGAAGGAATATACATAAGATCATTAAATGTTGCTCCGTCTCCAATAAAACCATTACCACTCATAGTATAACTGTAAGGGCTGCCTGATTGCCCATTATAAACAAAACTAACAGTTGTAGCCATCCTGGCTTTTAAGTAAGTAAATTTCTTAGATAATAAAGCAAATACTCTGTGCCCCATATCAAAATCAGAAGTTGAAAGACCGATATAGTTTCTTGAACTTACAGCCTCCATATTCAGCCAGTTAGAAGTATTAACCGAGCTGGTGGCTTCGTTATGCACACGTGAGTTGCCATAGGTATAATTGGCATTGAAAACCAAACCATTTTTAGCTTGTTTTTCTATACCGGTAGAAAAGTTATAAGAAAAACCTTTTTGTCCTGTTGTGTTTCTGATGAGGATAACATTGGCATAAGGGTTACGAGCCGCAGCAGTAGTACCCGCAGGCCTGTAAACCAATTTAACAGGGGCATTATTTGTAGAATAAATTAAGCGGCTATCTGGCCCTGTTGATGTTATTGCAGGAGGAGCAAAATTTATATTTATCCAATCAACCTCATAAATATTCTTTGTAAACATCAAATCAAAAGTGTAAGTCCATCCCTTTCCTAATTTTTTATCAGCTCCAAATGATCCTCTGAAAACAGCAGGCAGATGAAAGTTTTTAGCAACAATATTCATATCTCCCTGTGGTTTAATTTGGCTGGGGGCAAGGCCAAAATCTGATTGGGTATATTGATTATTTACGTTAGCTCTGAAAGGGATTGGCAAACCATTAAGTAATGCAGGAGCTGTACCAGATGCACCACTCACATCCAATGCACCAATGGTAACTCCGTTATTTTGGTAAACACCACCTGGCCATACCAATGGAGTTCTTCCGCCAAAAACTCCAACACCACCACGGAGGGTAATTTGTTCTTCATCAAAATTTGCTTTAAAACCAATACGTGGAGAAAACTGCCATTTTGGTTTGAATTTACCACCAGAAACTGCCCCTTCAATATTGTAAACTGAAGCGATAACCGGCCTGGCTGTATCATTAAAAAATTGATCTGTAGGAGCTGCAGTTGTAAAAGCATTTCTATCAGCACGAAGGCCAATAGTTATAGTAAGTTTGTTTGATACTTTAATATCATCATTAACAAAAAATCCCATACGAACAGAATTGAAATTGGCGGCAGCATTAACTGCCAGATCACCACCTTTATCGTTAGCATCAACAAGTGAATAGCCTCTTCTTAATCGATTGGGGCCACGGTCTTCCATGAATGCCTGTAATGAGCCAATTTGAGATGGGCCAGCGGCTCCAAGATTGTTATAACCATACAAACTAAGGGCACGGTTCATAAAAAGATTATACGATTTATTATAATCAAAATCCGCTCCAACTGTAATAGCATTTTTACCTGTGTAATATTTAAAAGCATCATAAAAATTAATGATCCTTTGCTTTAAAAGATTTGCAGATGAAGCAGCTTCGGTACCAAAATTAATACTAGGGCCACCATTAAACGATTGAAGCGAAACAGCAGGGAAAGGATCTCCCGTAGGCCCACGGTCATCAACAACATTTGTAAACGAAACCCGGAATTTATTATTTATTTTATTACTGAATTTAGAATTTAATTCAACGTTACCAGAATGGGTAGTTGAAGGAAACAACTCAGCACCACTAACAAAGTTAATGGTGGTATTTGTACTTCTGCCAGGGTTAACTCTTTCGGTATTGGTATAGCGGTAACTTACCGTTAGTTTATTTTTACTGTTTAAATTAAAATCGAACCGTGAATTAAGATTTACACGGTCAATATCATCTGGGTTATTTAAATAATCACCTGTGGCATAGTTGTATTTAGTTTGTAAATGATTTACAATTTTTGCAACAGAGTCTTTAATATTATAACGTATAGAACCATCAGGATTTAATACATTTTGCAGATTGGCAGGTTGAGGGCGGCTATCTTTTTGCACTTCTGCATTTATAAAAAAGAAAGCTTTGTTCTTGATGATTGGACCACCAATAGTAAATCCATAAGTTTGGTTTTTAAAATCAGTTAATTTCATACGCTGATTATCGGCTATTTTGCCAGGAGTTTTACCTGCCATATCCTGATTACGAAAAATATAATAAGCAGAGCCATGAAAAGCATTGGTACCAGATTTGGTTATTGCATTAATAGCGCCACCAGTAAAATTGCCCAATGCGGCATCATACGGTGATAATTGTACCACAATTTGATCAACAGCATCAATACTTATTGGTGGAGTACCGGCACGTCCACCGTTAGTTCCCTGATCACTTAATCCAAATACATCATTATTAACTGCACCATCTATAAGAAAACCGTTGTAACGGTTATTCTGTCCTGCGATTGAAATACCTCCTGTAGAAGTAATTTTTGTTTGAGGTGTAAACCTGACAAAGTCATTCAGGTTTCTTCCGATGGTTGGTAAAAGTGCAAGCTTATCTCTGCCAATCTGAGTTTCATTTCCTGTTTTGCCTGCTCCCCTAACACTTGCAACAACTACCGTTTCTAATTGAGTAGTCTTATCAGTTAGTTCAAAGTCAACTGCCAAAACATCACCTAACACTAAGAATATATCTTCTTTTTTGTTGATTTCGAAGCCAACATAGGTAGAAGTAATGGTATATGGCCCTCCAGGATTCATATTATTAATATCAAAACGTCCACCAGTACGGGCAACTGAAGTGTAAACAGTACCAGTTGGAACGTGAGTAGCAGTAATAGATGCTCCGGGAAGAGGGTTGCCACTTTTATTTTTTATAATACCACTAATACTGCTGGTTGTAACCTGGGCACTTAGCGCAAAAGGAAAAATTAATAGTACTGTTATTAATCGTACAATTTTTTTAATTCTCATAATAGTTTTGTTTTATTCGGTGGCAAAGAAACTAAATAATTGGCGAACTAGCGTCAACTATTATTAACAAATTAAAAGGCAACAATAGGATAACAATCGCTGCTTTGTTAAACAAGGTTGCTTTATTGTAAATTGAGGCATTAAATGATAAATTAAACCAATATTTTACAGGCAACAGTTAAAATTTCCCAATTTCAAAAGGATCTTCATCCTCCGCAAAAGCTAAACCTTATTACCTTTGCCCGATAAATAAAATATATGTTAGACAGTATTGAAAGTGCCATTGAAGAGATTAAAAAAGGGAAAATGATAATTGTGGTAGATGACGAAGACAGGGAAAATGAAGGGGATTTTATTGCGGCAGCCGAAAGTGTAACGCCGGAGATTATAAATTTTATGAGCACCCACGGCCGTGGCCTTATTTGTGCACCATTAATAGAAGAACGCTGTAACGAATTGAATTTGCCGCCGATGGTGGTTGATAATACTTCGCTGCATGAAACTGCATTTACGGTAAGTGTGGATTTACTGGGGCAGGGCTGTACCACCGGAATTTCTGCACACGACAGGGCAAAAACGGTACAGGCATTAATTAACCCGGCAACAAAACCCGAAGACCTGGGCAGACCAGGACATATTTTTCCGTTAAGAGCAAAAAAAGGTGGTGTGTTACGCCGTACAGGCCACACCGAGGCTACTATTGATATGGCGCAGTTGGCTGGCTTTTACCCGGCTGGTGTTTTGGTAGAAATTATGAATGAAGATGGCAGTATGGCGAGGCTTCCGCAGTTAAAAGAAATTGCAAAAAAATTCGACCTTAAATTAATCTCTATTAAAGATTTAATTGAATACAGGTTAAAAACCGAAACACTTATTGAAGAAGAAGTAAGTGTGCAGTTACCTACTAAATATGGTGCTTTTCAATTGATTGCTTTTAAGCAATTAAATACAGGCGAAATTCATATGGCTTTAAAAAAAGGGGAATGGAAAAAAGAGGAACCCGTTTTAGTAAGGGTACACAGCAGTTGTATGACAGGTGATATTTTGGGTTCGCTAAGATGCGATTGCGGCGACCAGTTGCACCACGCCATGAAGATGATAGAAAATGAAGGCAAGGGATTAATATTATACATGAACCAGGAAGGCCGTGGTATTGGATTATTGAATAAATTAAAAGCGTACAAATTGCAGGAGCAGGGCATGGATACCGTAGAAGCAAATTTAGAACTGGGTTTTGGTATGGATGAAAGGGATTATGGTGTTGGTGCACAAATTTTAAGGCACCTTGGTGTAAGTAAAATGAAGTTGATGAGCAACAATCCACGCAAACGTGCCGGACTTTTGGGCTACGGGTTAGAGGTAGTCGATAATGTGCCTATCGAAATAAAAAGTAATCCGCACAACGAAAAATATTTACAAACAAAAAAAGATAAACTGGGCCACAATATTTTAAATGGTTAGTTGGTTTTTGTTATAGGTTGTTTCTCCGGCGCAGGTAGGTTTTTTGTTTTTCTGCGTTGTTCTCTTCGCAATAACCTTTCAGCTTTGGTGAGTTTATCGTAATCTTTACGGTAAGTTATTTTTGCACCCGTTTTATTTCTTTGTGTTCCGGTTAAATCTGTAGCAACAATACTGCTGCGGTTAAAAACCACGGCTCTCCATCTGCCATCTTTAGTAAGCATATACTCAATAGTAATATCCGGGGTAATTAAACTTCTATTGGCCAGCAACACATTGGGACTGTTAATATCAATATTACCGCCAATTAAAACTACCAGCCTGTTATTTAAAAGTAACCGTAAACCTGTTTTCACATTTGCCTGCAGTAAAGCGGCGGTACTTTGTAAATCGAAACTCGAATTAAAATCAAGATAAACTGATGCTACTCCATTGGTAGCTTTTTCTAATCCTTTATTAAATATGCCGGTAAGCCAGCCCGAAACAACACCACCAATTGAATTGGCGGCAAGTGTAAATGGAGTATTGCCCGATAATACATTTTGCTGACCCGAAATAAATGAATTGATCAGTAATAAACTTGCCACCTGTTTATTCATTTCACTCGATTCTTTCTTAAAACCATCTAATTTATTTTGAACAAAATAATCGCCTTTGTACGGGCTCTGATCGGGTAATGCAAAACTAAATTGAATATCGGGTTTATTTAAGATACCAGTTAAAGATGCTATGATTCTTATATCACCTCTTTGTTTATAGCTATTTGAAGCAGAGATGCTGCTGAAGTCAACATTTTCTGCCAAATATTCTGCTTCTATATTTATGTTGGCAAGATAAGGATCGCCGCTCCAGGTTATGGAAGAACCTTTGTTAAGTGTAAATGGTTTTTTTAAAAACGTTTGAAAGTTAAAAGTGTAATCTCCTTTTGTAATATCGTATCTGCCCCTTATACTTAAAGGAGTTGTAGTGCCTACCTGTATTTTTAAATCACCGTTACCCTGCCCTTTTATAATATCGCCTGTTGCTTCATCTAATATCACATCTATCTTACAGGCAGGGTTAGCCTTTAAATCCATATCCACAAAAATATTACTTGCCTGTTTGCCGGTAACGTCTTCCATTTTGGTACCAAACTGTATAAAATCAATATAGTCAATAACACCTGTTTCTCTGCCGGAGCCTGTTGGCAAATAAATATGGCTGCTGTCTAAAATAGAAGGTTCTCCATTAATTTTCATACGCATATCGGTAATATCTCCATTCAAACTCATGGTTGCTTTGCCAATAACTTTTCCGTAAAACTGCGTATTATCTTTTTGAGTTGTATTCAGCAATAACATTTTACCGGTTTCAACATTTACATTATCAAATGCAAAATTTTGAAAAAATTTATGGTATATTTTTCCGCTTACTGTTCCGGTGTTGCCGAGGGTGTCTTTTAACTGCAGTGTTCCAAAATCAATTTCGCCGGGATTGAAAATAATGGTTTCGTTAGTGAACAGGTATTTGCATTGTGTGTATTTTACTTTTAACGAGCCATCAGTTATGGTTACACTGCCAGTTATAGATTTATTATTGCCACTGCCACTAATTTTTAAATTTGATGCAGCATCTCCCTGCATATTGCTGAAAATGGTGCCGAGGTAATTATCTAATAAACCAATATCAAAATGTTCCGCTAAAAAATCAATATTCATCCGGTTATCTAAAGTGTCTTTATAATTTATGCTGCCATCTGCATTAAATTTATACAGCTTATTATCTGTGCCGACTTTAAAAGTTACTAATCCAGTAGTAGTGTTAACATCACCTTTTAATGTGGTGTTGCCTATATCTTTATCATCCAGTTTAAAATTTTCTGCTATCGCATCATATTCAATAATTTGTTTTCCAAAAGGATCTTTCAGGGTAATGGTGCCGGTTAATGTTCCTTCAAGCCTTGGCTTTTTTAAAAAGAAAGGTGTAAAATCGTCTATGTTTACTTTTTTAAGTTTGGCAACTACATTAGTGTTGTCGGTTCCATCTTCTGCCGGTTCAGTTGATAAAACTATTTCCTGGTTGCCCTGTACAAATTTTACTTCGCTGGCATCAATGTAAGATTTACGAATAGTGAGTTCGCCATCTTTTTCCAGCTGCCATTTTTTATCATTTATTATAAATGAAGAAGGGGCAAAATTTATCCTCACGCCATCTTTTAAAGTTTGTACTGTTGCATTTAATTCGGCTTCGCTTAATGTTTTGCTGGCACTTGTTTTTAATGCTATAATAGATGCATCGTTGTGCGACTTTATGGACAGATCAGTTCCGGGAAAATGCAGGCTGTCGTTTATTACAATATCGCCGGTGGTTATTTTTGTATTCAGTGTATCTAAATTTCCGCTGCTTACAAGATTAACTGTATTAAATACTTTTTTATCGTACTCAAACTGCGGTACAATTGCATTTACATTCAGTTCGTTTTTTGCAAGGTTTAAGTTACCGCTGAAGGTGGAGTTATTAAAACCTTTTAATTTTTTATTAATCAGCTGCACATATTCATCCACTTCTTTTGTTTTAATAAAAAAACTAAAATCCTGGTCGCTTACGCTGTAATTGGGTTTGGGGATATATGCAGGATAGTAGCGGTTTAAAAAAACTTTAAAAGCATCTGGCAGTTCTAATATTTTAAACTTACCGGTTACATTACCTTCCACTTCGTTTGATTGAAAGGAGAGAAATTTTTTATTATCTGTTATGTAAGAATTTAATGTAAGAGAATCGAAAGATAATTTATTGCCGTTGTGCAGCAGCGTGGCACCATAAACTGATGCGGTGCCTAAAAAGTTATCGATGGTATTACCTGTAAAGTTTAATTTAAAACGGCCATCTAATGCAACATCATCTTTAGTAAGCTGCAGTTTTTTTAAATCTGATTTTGCTAAAACAGCATCAAAATTAAATACCGATTCTTTACCTGCAAAACTTACTGAACCATCAAACTGTTCAATTTTTAAATTTGGATCATCTACTTTTCCGTGGCCTGTAAAAATTTGTTTATCAAACTTGCCATCAATTGTAATGTTGGTGAAATTATAATTGTTAGCTTCTAACTGGTGGATATTTCCTTTAAAAGTGGCGTTTAAATTTTTGAGCGCAAATCCGCTGCCAATAATATTTCCATCTAATGCAATATTGCCAACAGCATTACTGTTAATAAATTGCCCCAGTTTAAAACCAGCAGAAGATATTTTGCCCGAATAAGTGGCGGATTTATTCTCCGGTAATTTCATGTTTATATCCGCAACAATATTTCCAAGGTTGGTACTAATGTTTCCGTAGGTTACAAAATCGTTTATGAAGCCGGTATAATTTCCTTTAAAATTTATATTGCCCAATTTGCTTAAAGCAGGCTTTGTTATATTTTTTAATGAAGGAATAATTGCAGAAAGATCGTTGTAATTGGTTACCAGGTTATTCGATTTAAAATCGATAAAAGTAGTGTTGATATCCGGCAAACCCCTTAATGCAATATCGCCATCAACAGATGAGTTACCTGTTTTAATAATCATTTTTTTTGCAGTAAGGTTATCAACCGGGCCTTTTGCAACACCCTCAATATTAAAAGTACGTTTCCATGTTTTTAAGGCAGGCGCAAAAAAAGCAATATCATCGCTGTTGATATAACTGTTTTCAAAATTTCCTTCAAGGGTAACGTTGTGTATAAAACTGCTGAGGTCATCATTAAAATCTTTATACCGCATTGAAAAATAATTACCCAATTTGCTTTTATTGGTTTCTAAAAGCAGGTTTTTAAATTCCATTATGTCAGGTGTAAATTTCAAGCTGGCCTGCAGGGTTTTTAATTCAAAACCACTTTTTTCTTTTGCCTTTAATTTAATATCGGTAGTTAAAGTGTCATTAAGAAATACCACGTTTTTAAGATTACCTGTAATGCCGGTAAATGCAAGGTGTTGACCATCAAACCTGTCGGTATAAGGTTGGCGTATGGTTTCTTTTTCATTTACAAAACTGGCATTGGTAAGGTCAATATTTTTTATACTTACCATCCAGCCTTCTGTATTCCATTGCAGGGCAGATAGTACAGGAATCTTTGGAACTAGATCCCTCAAGTTATCATTATCAACCTTTGGTTTATTACCGGTATAATTTGATTGCAAAAAATAAGGGGCATCTAATTTTAAATCGGAAATATAAATATGCCTGCTGTTGAAATTAACTGTATCGGCTTTTAAATCAAGTTTTTTTATCGCCACCTTCATATCCTGGCCTACCCATTTATCTTCTTTATTAAAATAAACGTTTTCTAATTGAATTACTTGCAGGTCAAATTCAATTCCGCCATCGGATGAATTAGTTTTTTTAGGGCTGGAAAAATAATCAACCAGGAACTGGTAATTCCAAACCGAATCGGTACGGTTAATATTTATCCTTGCATTTTGCAGGCCGATATATTTTAGTGTGGCGTTTTCTTTAAAAAAAAACCAATCGGTAATATTTACTTTGGCAGAGGCAGCGTATATTAAAGTGTCTTTCTTTTTATCTTCTACCAAAACACCATCAACAATTAAGGTGTTAAAAAGTGCAATATCCACATGCTTTACAGAAACCTTTGTTTGTAATTTTTTTGAAAGACTGGCAGTAACCTTATTTACTAAAAAATTTTGAAAAGGTGTAAGGTTAATGATGCCCCATAAAAATAAAAAGAGCAGGAGTATAAAAATAAAAAAGGAGAGTTTTTGTTTAAGTTTTTTAAAGATAAACAGCCAGCCAATCAGCCAGCCAGCCAGTAAAATATAAAAAAGCCATTTATAATCGGTGTATAAAAAAACCACCATAGCGCCAAGCACCAACCAAAAAAGCAGGGTAAGCGTAATCCATTTTAATATGTTAAGGCTTTTGCTCAGGGAAATGTGTAATTACTGTAAAATTAATGTTTCGCCTGTTAAAGGCAAATTCAATACCAAACTTTACAATTTATTTAGATAAGGGAGGGGCTGCTCATTATTTCAGTAAAATTATTATTCAGCCTTTATTTTATAAGCTGAAAACAATACCTGCTGAACAAAAACTTTATTTAAAATAATACCCAATATTCAGGTTCAGCATGCGGTTGCGGATGTTGCGCTGGTCAGTTTCTTCATTATTATTAATGCTGGCAAACCCGTGCATATAGCCCACTTCTACAAATACTTTTTTCATGTGATAACCCACACTTGCATTAAGGCCTAAATCGAACCAGCCCAACTCGCCAAAACCAAATTTTAATTTTTGTGTGGTGGTTACATTGCCGGTAGTTGTTGCTTTAATTTTTCCAAAATTGGTAAAACCAAATACCGGCCCAAGGCTTATGGCTAAAGATTTATCTTTATTAGGAAAATCTACACTTAAAGAAGGGATTAAATCAAGATAAGTTATGGAATATTGTTCCGTTTTATTGGTGCCGGCTTTAGGCTTAACAATAAAACCTCTTTTATTTATCATTACCGATGGCGAAAAATGCAATACACCATCAAAAGGAACTTTTGCCAATACGCCAATTCCATAACCAAAAGTAAACTCGTTAGGTTGTTTTACCCCACTGTAAACTGCCCTTGCTGTTGAATAATTCCAGCCGCCTTTTACAGCAACTTTTACCTGGGCAGCAATATTTTTTATCAGTATTAAAGCAGCCAGTACGGCAATACATTTTTTCATAACGTAAATAATTGCGGCAAATGTACAGTTTTAATAACAGAGCTAAATATTTTGCCCACTAATTCTTAAATAGTCAGCAGCGGTTTTAAAATGAATTTTAACTTTCATTTTTTTGTATTCATCTGGTTGTTGAATTGAGAAGAATTTCCTTTTGCAATAGAAAGATTTTGCCAGTTGTTATTGGTTATTGTTTTAGCAACATAAATTATTTGCCCTACATGATATGGATAATGCGCCAGTTGCCTGTTAACAGCATCCACCACCAGCAAACTTTCGCTGCGGATATAAATAGTTTTTAAAAGATCATCTTCGGCTAAAGCGTTTAACGCATCCAGTAAACATTGCCATCCTTTTTCCCAAAGATCAATTAACTGCTTTTTGGATAAATGCTGTTCTTCAAATTCGGTATCACGGTTGCGCCATTCTTTTTCGCCATCGCTGGTTAAAAAATCTGTCCAGCGGCTGAGCATATTGCCGGCAGTATGCTGAATGATGATGGCAATACTGTTACTGGCTTCATTGGGTTGGTAATGAAAATCAGCATCAGTTAATTGAGCAAATGTTTTATCGCCTAAATCTTTGTAATAGGCGAGCCGTTTGATGGCGGATTGGAGGAATGATTTTTCTATTGTCATTTTATTTAGTTTAATAAAAGTCTAATTACTACGCTGACAATTGCAAGCGAAAATGATGCAAATATTAACCTTGCAGACTTGTAAAATAATTCATAACCCTTGTTGAATAAATCGGCATCATTTTTTTGAAAAGAAAGATCAATTAGTTTATTAGCTTTTACACAATAACCCCAACTAACAATTCCCATACTTAATAGAATAACTGCTATTACTGGAATAATTCTGTAATTAAAAAAAACGGAGTAAGATGAGATTATTTTACCAATTGTATCACTTATTGCTATATACCAATTTGTTAATTCTAATATTGAATAAACAATAGTCAAAGTTAAAACAGCTTTTGAAAAATTAAATGTCTTTTTAATTACTATTCTGTTTACATTGTCAACAAAATTATTGGAAATTAAATCGTCACTCATCTTTAAAGTATTTTAATAAAAAATATTTTTAGCTTCTATCTTCTCCATTTCGCTCTCCTCAGGGGATGATAGGAGCGGCCGCTAGTATCCCTCCGCCGCATCATCACCCCTCTTATCACCCACAGCAATAATTTGTTTGCCTTTAATTTGTATCACCTCTGTTCTTCCAATTTGTCCTCTTGTAATTATTTTGTATCCCATTGCTTCCAATTGCTTTTTAACGGTTTCGTCAAAATCTTTTTCTACAAACAATTGGTCGGGTAGCCATTGGTGATGAAACTTTGGTTTGTTAACCGCATTCTGGGCGCTCATACCAAACTCTAAAATATTTACCAGTGTTTGGTAAACACTGGTAGGAATGGTGGTGCCGCCAGGAGTGCCGACTACTAAGTAGGGTTTATTATTTCTCAACACAATGGTTGGTGTCATGCTGCTCAGCATTCTTTTACCGGGAGCAATAGCATTTTTTTCGTTACCTACTGCGCCATACATATTCGGTACACCGGGCTTTACACTAAAATCATCCATCTCGTTATTTAATATAAAACCTGCACCACTCACAACTGTTCTGCTGCCATAGCCACCATTTAATGTGGTGGTAACTGCGACCACATTTCCTTTGTTATCAGCAATACTTACATGAGTAGTTTCTTCGCTTTCTGTAATCATCCCGGCTCTGGTTACATCGCTACTGCCTGCTTTATTTGCATCATAGTCTTTCATTCTTTCAGCTAAATAAGCATCGCTGTTTAATTTTTTCACGGGTACTTTTACAAAATCAGGATCACCTAAAAATTCGGCACGGTCGGCATAAGCCCTTCGTTCTACCTCTGTCATTAATTGCACACTGGCAGCAGTTTGAAATTTCATAGCGCCAATATTTCTTTTTGCAATCATCTTCATCATCTGCTGCAAAATTATGCCGCCGCTGCTGGGCAATGGCATTGTAACAATAGTATTGCCCTTGTAATTAAATACATCCGGTATTCTTTCTTTTGCCTGGTAATTTTCTAAATCATCGTAACTGATAATGCCATTGGCCTTATTCATTTCGGCAACAATTAATTTGGCAGTTTCGCCACTGTAAAAACCTTTGTGTCCATTATCTCTTATTCTTTTTAAAGTATTGGCTAAATCTTTTTGCGTTAATGTATCACTGGTTTTCCAGAGTGTATTTTTTGTAAATGCAGTTGGAGAAGTGTTTAGTTCTAAAAATTCTTGCCGGTGTGCATTAAGCGATGCAGCTTCTGCTGCTGTAATTGCAAATCCATTTTCGGCCAAATCAATTGCAGGCTGAATTAATTTTGCAAATGGCAAGCTTGCATATTTATGCGATGCAAATAGACCTGCAATGGTGCCGGGTACGCCGGCAGCTAAATGTCCATCCTGCGATAAATGCATTTGCGGATTACCTGCACTATCCAAATACATATCTCTTGATGCTTTAGCTGGCGCTTTTTCCCTGTAATCGATAGCAATATTTTTTCCGCTTTTTAAATGTGCTACCAAAAAACCTCCGCCACCAATATTACCAGCACCCGGATAAACTACGGCTAATGCTAATTGTGTGGCAATGGCTGCATCAAATGCATTGCCACCCTGCTTTAAAATTTGCACACCCACTTTACTTGCTAATGGATGGGCCGAAACCACTGCACCGTTTGTACAAACTATTTTTTTTTGTGAGTGGTAACTATAAGGATTAATTTGTGCCGTACATTGCAGCACTAAAAAATAGATTAATATTAACAGTGCTGTTGTTTTTTGTATCATACTTAATAATTATTTTTCAACTTAGCCAGGCAAAAGTTTACATTTTATGAAGAAGATCTTTTTTGTTTTTTTTACTTTCCTAATTTCAAGTTACACTTCTTTTTCGCAATCCCTAAAAAGCCCTGATGAATTTTTAGGATATTCACTAGGCAGTAAATATACACTGCATTACAAAATTGTAAATTATTTTCAGCAGGCTGCAGCAGCAATGCCAAAAATGATGAAGCTGGAGCAATACGGCACCACTAACGAAGGTCGTCCGCTGTTGCTGGCTTTTGTAGCCTCCGAAGAAAATTTTATAAAATTGGAGGAGATACAAAAAAATAATTTACGACTTACAGGAATGTTGAATGATAAACCTGGGGATGTAAATACGCCATCCATTGTTTGGCTCAGTTATAATGTACATGGCAACGAAACCAGCTCTTCCGAAGTGGCCATGAAAACTTTATTTGAATTATTAAATGCAAACAATACGCAAACAAAAGAATGGTTGAAAAATACAGTGGTAATTATTGACCCCTGTTTAAACCCAGATGGACGTGACCGTTATGTTAATTGGTTTACACAAGTGGTGGGAAAGAATGCAGATGCCAATTTAGATGCAAGAGAACACAGTGAACCATGGCCCGGCGGCAGAACCAATCATTATAATTTTGATTTAAACCGTGACTGGGCATGGCAAACACAAATTGAAACGCAGGGCCGCTTAAAAAAATATAACGAGTGGATGCCGCAGATACATTGCGATTATCATGAGCAGGGCATTAATAATCCTTATTATTTTGCGCCTGCGGCAGAACCTTTTCATGAAGTGATAACTAAATGGCAGAGAGATTTTCAAACTACCATTGGAAAAAACAATGCAAAATATTTTGATGCCAATGGCTGGTTATTTTTTACTAAAGAAGTTTTTGATTTATTTTACCCTGCTTACGGTGATACATATCCCATTTACAACGGCGCCATTGGCATGACGTATGAACAGGCCGGTGGGCCCGGTGGTGGTGCAGCAGCATTAAAAGCAGATGGCGATACGCTTACTTTAAAAGACAGGATTGCACATCATTTTACTACCAGCATGAGTACTGTAGAAATGGCATCAGTAAATAATAACCGGTTGATGACGGAATTTAAAAAGTTTTTTGATGATGCGAAAAACAATGGTGTTGGAGAATACAAAACTTATATTGTTACAGATAATAATGCAGGTAAATTAAAAGCGCTGCAAAACTTTTTTGATGTTAATGGAATAAAATATGGCACAGTAAATGGCGCATCGTTAAAGGGGTATAATTATTTTTCGGGCAAGGATGAAAGCTTTGCCGCAAGCAACAGTTTAGCAATAAGTGCCTATCAACCCAAGTCTGCATTCATAAAAGTATTGTTTGAACCTAAATCAAAATTAAGCGATTCGGTTACTTACGATATTACAGCGTGGAGTTTACCTTATGTGTATGGTGTGCAGGCATATGCTGTAAAAGAAAAAATAGTGATCGGCAATTATGCAGTTATAAAAACTGAAAATAATATTGCTGCAAACGCTTATGGTTATATTATTCAATACAATTCATTTAGCGATGCAAAATTTTTAGCAACCATTGTAAATGCAAAAATTAAAACAAGGTTTGCTGAAAAAGATTTTACTTATAGCGGTAAAGCTTTTAAAAAAGGCACTTTAATTGTTTTGAAAAAAGGTAACGAAGAAAAGATGAATGCATTTATGAATGCTGTAACAAAATACAATGCTGCTGTTACTTCGGTTGCCGGTGGTTTTATGGAAACCGGGTTTGATTTTGGCAGCGAGAAAGTACATTTTATTAAGCAACCCAATGTAGCTATGCTAACTGGCAGAGGAGTTGGCTCCAATGCAGCAGGTGAAGTTTGGCATTTGTTTGAGCAGCAGTTGGATTATCCCATAACATTAATTAATGCAGAAGAGATAAATGGCGCTGCTTTAAAAAATATGGATGTCCTTATTTTGCCCGATGGCAATTATAAATTTTTTAATGATAAAGATGCCACATCTGAAATTAAACAATGGGTACAACAGGGTGGAAAAATAATTGCTCTTGAAAATGCCGCCGCACAAATTGCAAAGGCAGATTGGGGTTTTAAATTAAAGAAGAACGAAGATGATGAAAAGAAGGACGATAAAAAAGACGATAAGAATTTATACGACGATATAAAACGTTTTGAAGACAGGGAGAGAGAAAGTATTGCAGATTATATTCCCGGCTCAATTTATAAAGTGATACTGGATGATTCTCATCCTTTGGCTTTTGGTTACAAGGGCAATTATTTTTTGCTGAAACAAAATGCTGACCTGTATGAGTTTATGAAAGATGGCTGGAATGTGGGTGTAATTAAAAAAGAAAACCAGGTAGCAGGTTTTGTAGGCAATCGCTTAAAAGAAAAAATAAAAGACGGAACAGTAATTGGCGTACAGGATTTAGGCAGAGGAAGTATTGTTTACTTTGCTGATGACCCGATATTCAGGAGTTTTTGGGAGAACGGGAAGTTAATGTTTGCGAATGCAGTGTTTTTGGTTAATCAGTAAATCAAAAGTTGTCAGCCTGAGCTTGTCGAAGGCGGGTTGCAACAAAAAGGATAGATCGCCTGGGTTAACTTAGCATCAAATTCTAATAGTTTTAAAAATGGTAATAATAATTATTTAAAGGATGAAAAAAATCATAAAAGTAAAGTCTCTTATTGGAATTGTTGCGATGAGTTGTTGTTTTTTAAACCTTCCTGCACAAACTCCCAAATCCTACACCTCCTCCGAAATATTATTACAATTAAAAAAATTGAATGTACTTGGCTCAGTGTTATACATCGCCGCACATCCCGATGATGAAAATACAAGGCTGCTTGCTTATCTGGCCAATGAAAAATTATACCGCACCGGTTATTTAAGTTTAACCAGGGGGGATGGTGGACAAAATTTAATTGGTGATGAACAGGGTGTTGATTTGGGTTTAATAAGAACACAGGAATTATTGGCCGCAAGAAGAGTAGATGGCGCCGAACAATTTTTTAGCCGTGCATTTGATTTTGGGTTTAGCAAAAGTCCCGAAGAAGCTTTACGTATATGGGGACACGATAAAATTTTAAGCGATGTGGTTTGGGTGATACGCAAATTTAAACCCGATGTAATTATTTCGAGATTTCCAACAACAGGCGAGGGCGGGCACGGGCATCACACTGCATCGGCAATATTGGCCGAAGAAGCATTTGATGCAGCAGCTGATGCAACAAAATTTCCTGAACAATTAAAATATGTGAGTGTGTGGCAGGCTAAACGTTTGCTTTGGAATACTTTTAATTTTGGCGGCAATAATACACAACGTGATGATCAGTTAAAATTAGATTGCGGCGATTACAACCCGATACTCGGTAAAAGTTATGGCGAGATTGCAGCTACCAGCCGCAGTATGCACAAGAGCCAGGGCTTTGGTGTACCTGGGCAAAGAGGAAGTATTTTGGAATATTTTAAAACCATAAAAGGGGAAGCACCTAAAAATGATTTGATGGATGGAGTTGATTTAAGTTGGAAACGCTTAGATAAATATTTTAATTGCGGAAATTCACAGGAACCTAATCGTGTCATTAAACCCATTTCTATTGAAATAAAAGGAGAAAAAATTTTTTATGAAAAACCGGAAGCTTTGATACCTGTTTTAGTACAGTATTATGAATTGCTGGCAGAGGCTAAAAATTTATGTAAAGAAACCTCAAAGTTCACAGAGGCAGATTATTGGGTTGATAAAAAAATAACAGAAATAAAAAGTATTATTGAAAACGCCAGCGGTTTATTTATGGAAGCAGTTGCCAACACCCAATATGCTGTACAGGGCGACAGTTTAAAAGTTACTTTAACAGTTAATAACAGAAGCGGTGCAAATATTTTAAGTGCCGATGCACAAATAGATACCACCTATGTAATTTTTGATCAGCTGAAAAAAAATACTAACGCTGTAAAAAATTATACCTGGTTTATACAACCCGATACAAAATTAACGCAGCCTTACTGGCTGGAAAATCAAAAAGAAAAAGGGAGTTTTAATGTAGATGACCAGCTTAAAATTGGCAAAGCAGAAAACGATCCGTTAAGTGTGAATTTTAGTATGATGATTGAAGGGAAAGAATTTGTATTTACTAAACCTTTGGTGTACAAATATACCGATCCGGTGAAAGGAGAATTGTATGAACCTGTAAATATTATTACGCCGGCTTTTATTGGCAGCTCGCCTTCGTTAGTACTTTTAAATAGTGCTGTAAAAAATCAAACTAAAAGCATAAATTTTGTTGTTCAGGCAAATAAGATAATTACTGATAGCGTAAAGTTAATCTACAACAAAAATGATATTGATGTAACAGCATTTAATGATTTATCAAGTTTTGCAAAAAGCGAAAAGAAAAATTTTACTGTGCCATTTTCAAATACGGGATTGAATGAGAATGATCCTTTAACAGTTAACGGAATTTTTGCTGTGAAAAATATTTTGCAAAAACAATTGGTTGGACAGCGAAAGATTAATTACGATCACATACCTGATATTGTTTATAATTATGTAGATCCTGTAAAAATTATTAATCTGGATTTAAAAACCGTTGGCAACTACGCCGGCTACATCCCCGGCGCAGGAGATAAAATTCCTGAAGCGTTAGAACAAATGGGGTACAAAGTAGTAACATTAAAAGAAAGCGACATCACGCCAAATAATTTGCGGCAGTTTGATGTAATTGTTACAGGTGTAAGAGCTTACAATACCAACGACTGGATGGCGAATGTGTACGATGCTTTAATGCAGTATGTAAAAGAAGGCGGCGTTTTATTTACGCAATACAATACTAATAATTTCATCAGCAGTGTAAAAAGTAAAATTGCGCCTTATCCTTTTACCATCAGCCGCAACAGAATTACTGATGAAGAAGCTAAAGTAAATTTTTTAATTCCCGATCATAAAGCATTAAACTATCCCAATAAAATTACACCAAAAGATTTTGACGGATGGATACAGGAACGCAGTATTTACAATGCCGAAAATGCAGATACAGCATATAAAAAAATATTGAGTATGAAAGATCCCGGTGAAAAAGAGCAGGAGGGAAGTTTAATAATTGCTAATTATGGTAAGGGAAGATTTGTTTATACTGGATTGGTTTTCTTTAGAGAGTTACCTGCAGGTGTACCCGGTGCATACCGGTTGTTTGCAAATTTAATTGCTAATAAAAGGGTGAAGTATATAAAGTAAAACGCCCCTCTGCCCCTGAAGGAGAACCATGGCGGAGAAGCCTAATCTCCTTGCTCAGCATCCTATGAAAAAAGGGGGATAGGAGAAGAGCTTAGCGAAGACGAAAAGAAGATTATGGAATAAAATAGTTCCGTAGGAGCTTAAGGTGAGTAGAAAATGAGGTTTATGTTTGTCAACGTGTAGGGACGAAAGGTGCTTTTGCAAAACATAATTAAAGCTCAATAAAGGTATTCCGTAAAAGTGAGGTTCTTCTTTCCTTTTACTAAAAGAAAAGAAGAACAGAACAAGTTCACAACGATGTTGATAGAAATAAAAATGCTTGTTACCAAAAATGCAAAACGAAAAATCATATTGGAATAAATGGTACATAGGTGTACTGCTGTTTTTAATTGTGCAAATAATTATTTTTTATTTAATAACCCGCTATTTTAATTAATTACTTTGAATAAGCGAAGAGAACATAAAATTATTATACTCTTTAAAGCCCCTTCAGGGGTTTGGCGCAAATGAGTACCATTGACTGGACGATATTAATTACTACACTTACTTCCATAATTATTTATGGTATTTACAAAAGCCGTACAACAAAAAATTTAGAAGGTTATTTTTTAAGCAACCGCAGCCTGCCCTGGTATTTAGTATTATTAAGCATTATGGGTACGCAGGCAAGTGCCGTAACTTTTTTAACCGGGCCTGGCCAGGCGTACAGCGATGGGATGCGTTTTGTGCAGTATTATTTTGGATTGCCATTGGCCATGATCGTCATCAGTATTTTTTTTGTTCCTGTATTTAGTAAGCTAAAAGTTTATACAGCTTATGAATTTTTGGAGAACAGGTTTGATGTTAAGACAAGAACTTTTACCTCTGCATTATTTTTATTATCCCGTGGGCTAAGCACCGGCGTTAGTATATTTGCGCCATCGCTTGTGCTAAGTTCTTTAATGGGCTGGAATATTTATTACACCAATTTAGTAATGGGTGGCTTGCTTATTATTTATACCATGAGTGGTGGAGCAAAAGCTGTGGCACATACGCAAAAGCTGCAAATGATCATAGTTTTTGTAGCATTATTTTTAACAGGATACCTTGCTGTAAAATTATTGCCGGAGGCAGTCAGCTTTACCGACGCATTAAAAGTTGGCGGGCAAAATGGCAAGATGAATATTATTACCACCGGCTTTACAGATAAGGGCTTCGACTGGAAAGACAAATACAATATATGGAGTGGTTTAATTGGTGGATTTTTTTTAGCGCTCAGTTATTTTGGTACCGATCATAGCCAGGTAGGCAGATATTTAACAGCAAAAAATATTAAAGAAAGCAGGAAAGGATTATTAATAAACGGACTGGTAAAAGTACCCATGCAATTTTTTATTTTGCTGATAGGTATTTTAATTTTTTCTTTTTATCAGTATACTAAAGGGCCGGTGTATTTTGATAAAGTAACGCAGGAGCAGGCGAAAAAAACCAACAAAAAAGATTCGTTGAATATGCTGGAAGCGCAATACAATACGGCTTTTGCAATGCCTGATAAAACTGAGGCCAATGCTTTAAGAAAAACTTATGCCGGTGTTATGAAGAGAGCGATGAAAAATGATGATACCAAAGACACCAACTTTATTTTTTTATGGTTTGTAAAAGAAAATTTACCGGTGGGATTAATAGGATTAATTTTTGCCATTATTTTTTTGGCGGCCTGGGGCAGTATTGCAGCAGCGCTTAATTCCCTGGCGGCTTGTACTGTAATTGATTTTCATAAAAAATTCTTTGCAAAAAAAGATACTGATGTTGACGATTATAAAATTTCGCAGTGGTACACTTTGGCCTGGGGCATTTTTTCTATCATCATTAGTATGTTTGCTTACAATATTGGTAACAGTTTAATTGAAGCGGTAAATATTATTGGGTCTTTATTTTACGGTGTGATTCTCGGCGTTTTTTTAGTGGCCTTCTGGTTAAAATTTGTAAAAGGTAATGCTGTTTTTTATGCAGCAATTATTTCTGAGTTATTGGTAATTGCAGTTTATAGAATGGATGTTATTTCTTTTTTATGGTTGAATGTTATTGGCGCAGTACTTGTAATTTTCTTCAGCATATTATTGCAGCCATTGTTAAAAGAAAAAGCACCGCAATAATGCAGTGCATTTAAAATAATTTCTTTGGAGTTTTATCTCAACTTCTTCAACAACTGCTCATTCATTTTTACGTAATCCTCATTGTTGGCTTCCCTGGCAAGCTCTAAAGATTTTTGTGCGGTAATTTTTGCGCCAACTTTATCACCCATTTCCTTCTGAATTTTTGCTTTGTATAAATAAATCCAAAAAGCTTTTTTATCTTCTTCAATTGCTTTAGTACAATTATCGAGTGCTTTATTTAAATTGTCATCGTACTCTTTATAAAATTGTGCAGCCTGCCAGTAAGGTTTTTTATCTGTCAGCATGGCTTTATCAATTTGTGCTTTTAATCGATCTTTAATATTTGAAGTAACAGGAATGGTTACTACCGTTTTCTCCCACATAATTTGCAGGTCGCAACTTTCAGGTTTAATATTTGCAAACTCCATGGAAAATGTTTCATAGTTAGGCCGCATTTTTTGTGGTACTACTTTAAAACGAATAACATCCTGTCCTTCTTTATAGCCATCAATTCCCCAGTTAGATATTCCTTTGTTCAAAATTATTTCCCACATGTCAAATCCGGGTATGGTATATAAAACATAAGTGCCGGTATCAATTTTTTTACCTCCTAATTCAACAGCATCAGTAAAAGTTATTTTTGTTGCAGCATTAGCACCGGTGCGCCACAATTTATTATAAGGTACAAGATCGCCATAAACCTTACGGCCTTTTGCATTTGGCCTGCTGTAAATAATTTCAATGGTACCCATGCCAAAATCCTGCTTAACTGTTTGCGTTGGCGATGATGCAGGCATTTTTACCTGTGCGGCTGCAGCAGCGGTAAATAATAAAAAAGCAATAAATATTGGCAGTATTTTTTTCATACATTATTTTTTAGAAAGTAAAAGTATCAACATGGTCTGACGTGGCGTCTGACCATGTTGATACTTTATTAAAGTTTAAAACTGTACCGTTATTTTTCCTTTACCTCTTTTACCGGTTTTCGTTTTCCATTGCGGACCTTGTTCAATAAGTCGTTTTGCAGCTTCATCGCAATTATCGCAAAGCGATTTATCAACTTTAATATTTGTAATGCTGCCGTTAGGTCTTACGTCAAAAGAAATTTCTACCTGCCCGTGAATATTATTTTTCAAAATATCGTCAGGTATTTCAATATTATTATTCACATAAGTATTGTAATTGTCCCACCCATCAGCAGGCTCTACATTAACAACCGAATCTTTTAAAAGTGTTGCCCTTCTGGATAATCTGCCTTTTGTTTCTATTCCATAGCCGACCACGGTTTTTTCTTTAAATGCTAAAGCATCTTCAGTAAGTACAATTTTATTTTGCTGCACATTACTTTGCAACGTGTATAATTTATTTTGATAACCTGCTGATTTTATCTCCACAGTTAGTAAAGAATCTGCCGCCACTAATCTGAAGTTTCCGTTAACATCAGCATAAGTACCAAAGTTTTCACTTTTAATACTGATGTTGGCAAAAGGAAGTGGGGTATTATCAGCCGCAACTACCTGCGCTATAAAACTTTTGTTAAGCTGCTGATCTCTTACCGCTTCACCTAAGCCTTTTTTATCGTTGGGTATTTTATAATTTTCTGCTTCGGTTGCTGCTTTAGATTTCAAGACTTCTGAATTATTAAAAACACCATTTGCTGCAATGTTAGCATTTGTTTTATTAACAGCTTCTGCTTTTTGAAAAGCAACATTATTTTCGGAAGCAACTGTGGGTGCCGCATTATTATTTAATGCAGGATTTGAATTTGCCTTGGCTGCATAATCAGAATTTTTATAATTGTAGTAAGTTTTTGCTGCAGGAGCAGCAGGCTTAATATCTGGCCTGTAAACAAAATTGCTAAAACTGCTATCTGCTCTTTTTGTTTCTGCTTTCGCAATAACATTTTTATCATTAATATCACCATCAATAATTTTATCCTCAGCTTTTATTTTATTAAGTTGAATATTATTTGCAGTTAGTGGTTCCGATATAGAGGATTGTGCAGAAATCGAATCAGGTATTATTTCTTTAGTTATTGCCTTATCAACAACGGTATCAGGCGCCGTATCTTTTTGTACTGTTTGTGCAATTTGCTGATTATCTTTTTTATTAACCAGTAAATATGCGATAGTGGCAGTACCGCCAATTAATAAAACTGCGGCTGCAATTTTTAACCAATTGTTATTGCGCCTGGGTAATGCAATAACTTTTGCTGTATTGCCATTAGTTTCAAATTCATTTTTTAAAGCAGCTAAATCATTTTTCCATTCACCATTTTTCATCTCCCCATAGCCTTCCATTGCTTCGGCTAAAAACAGATCGTCCAGCGCTGCTTTTTCCATGGCATGCATTTGCAAAGGCGAAAGTTTGCCGGCAAAATATTGTTCAATATCCTGTGCGTTGTAAATAATATCGTTTTCTTTATTGTTCATTATTGTCAATGGTCAATTGTGAATGGTCAATTGTGAATAGTGAATTTTATTACTTATCAACCACAAACAAATAAGATAACTAAAATCATAAACCTAATTCCAAATTCCAAATTACTAATTCCTAATCCCTATTTTGATCCATACATAACTTCAAATTCCTTCTGCCATTTTGAATATAACTTCTTACTTTATTCCAATCATAACCCGTAATGGCGGCAATTTCATTATAACATTTGTTGTCTAAATAAAATAACCTTACGCTTTGCTTTTGTTCCTCCTGTAAAGTGTCCAAACATTGTTCCAATTTAACAAAGTTCTCCTCTTTTTCCAACACTTCCCCATTCAGATGTGTATTTTCTGCCGATTGCATAAAATCTGCATTAAATTCTGTGGTTTTCTTGTTTCTCGGGCTCCTCAACTGCATAAGGCAGTAATTACGGGCTAAAACATGCAGCCAGCCCTTAAAATTATCTACTTCATAATTTTTTAACTTTGTATTTAAATCAAGATAAATCTCCATTACCGCATCCTTGCTTTTTTCCGCATCTTTAAAATATTTCAGGCAAACACCAAACACCAGGTCCATATAGCGCTGGTACAATTTGCTTAAATAGTCATTGTCGCCGCTTTCTTTAAAAGCGGCCACCAACTCTTTGTCGGTTTCTGTGGTTGATATGTTTTTTAAAAAAGGCAAGCTCAATTTCTAAAAGCCCCTCTATCTCCCGAAGGGGAAGAAAAGGAGAAGATTGTGTTATGGTGAAAAATATTTAGAAATAAATTATTAATGGTTACGTTTTAAAATTAACCGGCTTGGTGTCTTTACGCATTTAAAAATTTACTTGAATAAATATCCGCTATGTTCTTCCTCATTTCCCTCCCCTTCGGGGAGGATAGGAGGGGCTGTAGCGCCTCCTACTCAAAATAAACCTTCACCGTTTGATAAAAAATTCTGTTACTCATATACTGATGCTGCTGTTGTTTTTCGGAATAACCCTGCAAACCAAATAACCCGGCAGCATTGCCTTTGTTAATAGCAATTTCTAAGTAACCCGCCGAATTAAATAAGGCTAACTTTTCTCCTTCATTAACATCAGCGTAAGTTTCGCTCACCCTGTCTATTACTTCATCTCTTTTAAAAACAATTTTAAAACTTCTTCCTTTGCGCTGTTCTTCAAAATCTTCTTTAGTAATATTTACAATTACGTTTTCAAAATTGTCAATAAAAATAATTTGCCCTTCAATCCAGTTATTGCCCAGCATGGGTTTTAAAGGATTTTTTACCTGTATAGAAACTGTATTGTCACCAGTGTCTTCAATGGACTTTCCATCTAGTAACTGGTTAAATGCTTTTGCAAAAATACTGGTGCAGTACAAAGTGTTTTTTTGCTGTGTTTTATCAAGCGTAAGCGCTACAACTTTTTGCGGTACTTCTTCTAAAATCATGGTGAGTAAACCATTATCGGCGCAGCCAATAAAATGCCCATTGTGTTCTGCAAGTAACATATGTTCTGGCCTTTCATCAAATAAATTTACCAGCACCAAATGAAATGTGCCTGAAGAAAAATTTTTTATTGCATTGCGGCAAACATAAGCCGCCTGCGGATAATTAAAAGGGGATAAATGATGAGTAACATCAACAATATTAAAACTTTCATTTGCCTGCAGCAATTGCCCTTTTACAGCCCCAACTAAAAAATCTTGGTGGCCAATATCAGATGTAAGGGTTAGTAAAGGCATTCGGTAATAATGAATAATTAGTAATGAATAATTAATAATGAAAAATCTAAACTTCTAAACCCTAAACTTCTAAACATATTACCGTACCAGTTCGCCATTTTTAAAAAAGAATTTTTTAGTTAATTTATCAGTCCACGATGGGAAAAACTTATTCATAAAAACAGTTCGCATTCCGGTAAATGTAAGTACTAAAGTTCTTTTACGTTTTTCAATGGCTTTTAAAATATGTGCAGCACATACTTCTGAACTCATCATTGCGCCTTCATCCATGGGGCTTTCGCCATGCATTTGTCCTTTATTATTTAATGCAGCATTGCGAATATTGGAGGATGTAAAACCGGGGCAAACCCACATTACATTAACACCATCATCCAGCAATTCTGTTCTTACCGCTTCCAGCCAGCCATTAACAGCAAACTTACTCGCCGAGTAGCCGCTTCTGCCAGGCAAACCACGGTAACCGGCAATGGAAGAAACACCTACAATAGTTCCTTTTCTTTCAACAATAGAATGTAATGCCAGTTTAGTGCAATACACCATCCCGTGATAATTTATATCCATTACTTTTTTAAACACATCCAGTTCTGCATCTTTTAATAATGCCCTCATGGAAATACCGGCATTATTTATTAATATATCAATACCGCCAAAAGTACTGATGGTGGAGTTGATAAAATTTTTACAGTCATTTAAATTACTTACATCGGCTACAAGTGTGTGTAAGGGCCTGCCTGAATGTTTAACCTGTAAATCGTACAACTTATCCTGGTTGCGGCCACAGGTGGCAACTTTTGCACCCAGTTTAATTAATGAATCTACTAAGGCTTTTCCAATGCCATCGCTGCCTCCGGTAATGGCCACCACTTTATTTTCAAAATATGTACTCATATAAATAATTATTGGCAAAAATAAGTGAGTTAGATGGCTGTAAGCAAACAAATTTTAAATAAAAAACCCCCGAGAAACGGGGGTTTGTGAACTGGCTGGGACTCGAACCCAGGGCCCATACATTAAAAGTGTATTGCTCTACCAACTGAGCTACCAATTCAACTCTTAAATTTTTGGATTGCAAAGATAGGGGTATCAGTTTAAATAATACCAATCAAAAAATGATTTTTTCCACGAAAAATAAAAATTGTTGATAAGCTTTTTTAGAGTGCCATTAAACTGCATCCTCTTATATCACTATTATCCATGCGGCCCAGTACTTCAAAACTTTCGTTGCTGTACAGGCGGCCCACATCTGCAGTAGCAATAAAACTGCAACTGTAAATATTGGCAAGGTCAATAATATTAATTGCGCCGGTCATTGGTTTTTTCTGTAAAATGTGTGCTGTTTTTATTGCAAAGGGGTCATCTTCTTCTCTTATTAAAACTTTCATCCATGGCGGGCAATGAAAAATACCATCGCCTTTTGAATAAGCCTGCGATAATAATTCCGTCATTCCATATTCGGAATGTATAAGACTTGCACTTAAATTATTTTGCAACTGGATGTGTACCTGCTGCCTTGTCATTTCTTCCCGTCTTCCCTTCATGCCACCGGTTTCCATAATAATGGTATTTCGTAATTGCATAGAATGTTTTTCGGCAAAATCAAGCAATGCATAAGTAACGCCAATTAAAACTGTGGGTTGTTTTAAAATTTCGTTGTGTAAAATGGTACGCAGTAATTTATCATAATCAGATAAATAAAAACCGCTTAAATTATTATCGCTTTGCTTTATCAATTCTTCCACCATAAATACTAAAGAAGAATTATTGCGTTCTACATAAGAAGGCAATAAACCAAGGATACATTTGTTTTTTGCCTGGCCATAAAATTTTTCGAAACAGGCGGTAAAACTTTTTCTATAAACAGCAATATCCTTTACAAAATGCCTGCTGTTAAAGGCAGATGTGGTGCCACTGCTTTCAAAAATAACTGCTGGTTCAAAAAAAGTAGTTTTAATTTCGTGAGATTTAAAAAATTGAATGGGCAGAAAAGGAATTTTTCTTATAGTATCAATGGTGTCGGGTAAAATGTTGATGGTATTACAATAATTGCGGTAAACCTCGTTATAACGGTACTGAAAATGGAATAATTCTACAGCCAGTTCAGTAAAATTAACTGAGGAGGCAGCAAAAATTCTTTTTTCTAGGTCTGTATTTTTAACGGGTTGTTTCAATTTGTATTTGTAAATTTGAATTATTAAAATTACACGATGCGTTACATACTATCAATATTTACGGTTACCATTCTTTTTTTCGCTTGTAAAAAAGATAAATTTACAACTGTTCCGCAAATCACTTTTAAATCAGTGAAACCTAATGCCTGGTTATCTACTAATACAGCTGTACAAAAAGATATTGCACCCGTGCTTACCATAAGGGTTACTGATGCCGAAGGCGATTTGGGATTAAAGGCTGGTAAAGATACTTCTCTTGTGTATGTTAAAAATCTTTTGAACAACGTTATAGATTCTTCACAACTTCTTCCTGATATCGGCACTTCGTCTAAACCGGATTTTCAGGCAGATATTGAAATTAATTTATTTTCTGTAATGGGCGGCAACCCAAATTCAAATGTAAGGCCCAGGGTGGATACTTTATATTTTGAAGTGTACATTAAAGATTTTGCAAAAAACAAAAGCAACGTTATTAAAACCAGCGATCCTGTTTTTTATATTGTTCAGTAATGCGGCTGCTTTACTTCATCCTCTCACATTCTATTTTTATTGCAATTTGTGCTGTAGCACTTTGTTTTCAAACTGCTTTGTTGCTGCATATTAATTTACCCGTTTATTTATTTGCATTTATTTTTTTCTCCACACTTTGCAGTTACAATTTTTACTGGCTGTTAAGTGGCTATGCTTTTGCCGGCCAATCACTAACACAGGTTTTAAAACAGTATTATACTAATGTTATTGTATTGGTATTAGCCGCTGCAGGATTACTTTTTTCTCTTGCTAAAATTCCAAAATTATTACCTGTAATTATCGTAGGCTTAATTTTAACTTTATTGTATGCGACGCCATTGTTACCTTTTAAAATATTTCATCTTGCAAGAAAAGCAGGGCTGGTAAAAACTTTTTTACTGGCTTTTACGTGGACGTTTGTAACAGTTTATATCCCTTATTATTTTGCACCAGCTGCACCTTTGAGTACATTACTAATGCTTTTTATTAACCGATTTTTATTTATGCTGATGCTGTGTATTATTTTTGATGCAAGAGATACAAACATTGATAAAATACGGGGCTTGCATAGCCTTACTACTATTTTAAAACCCACAACAGTTAAATATATAATGATTGCAATCTTTGCAGCTTACATTATTAATGGTATTGTGTTAAGGGTTTATTATAATGAATCCGAACAAATAATTGCACTATTACTAACCGGGCTTATTACAGCCATAGTCTATTTTTTCTCACAAAAAAAACAAGGTTATTTTTTTTATTATTTTTTGGTAGATGGGTTGATGTTATTTTCCGCTTTAGCTACTTATGTGGCAAGTATTGCCCCTATCCACTAAAGGGAATTGCAACTTTTAAATTGAAGTTTGCATAAAATTTCACCTTTTTAGGGTTATTGAAATGCAGGATTATTAAATGCACAATGCTAATATGATAAGTATTTAGTTATTTTGCCATTATAAATAAATACAAATGGCAAAAACAAAAAAAATAAAAAGCATTTTAACCGATCAATCTTATACATTTTTAAAAAACTATATCAACAATCCTTCGCCAACTGGTTTTGAGACCAGCGGGCAAAAAATTTGGCTCGAATATTTAAAGCCTTATGTAGATACTCACTTTACAGATCCATACGGTACTGCAGTAGGAGTTACAAATCCTGATGCACCATTTAAAGTGGTTATTGAAGCACATGCAGATGAAATAAGCTGGTTTGTAAATTATATTTCTGCCGAAGGATTGATTTATTTAAAACGTAATGGTGGAGTAGATCATCAGATTGCGCCATCGATGAGAGTTTTTATTCATGGTAAAAAAGGCCCGGTAAAAGCGGTGTTTGGCTGGCCGGCTATACATACCCGTATGAGTAATAATGAGGGCAAAGAAACACAGCCAAAGGTGGATAATTTATTTTTGGATTGCGGCGCCAGAAATAAAAAAGAAGTGGAAGAGTTAGGCATACACATTGGTGCAGTTGCTACTTACGAAGAAGGTTATGAAGAGCTGGCCTACGATTATTTAATTGGCCGTGCATTTGATAACCGCATTGGTGGTTTTATGATTGCTGAAGTGGCAAAATTATTAAAACAAAATAAGAAAAAGTTACCCTTTGGTTTATACATTGTAAATGCCGTGCAGGAAGAAATTGGTTTACGTGGGGCCGAAATGATTGCACGAAGAATAAAACCCAACATCGCTATTATTACCGATGTTACACACGATACCTCCACACCAATGATTAATAAAATGATTGAGGGAGAATGCAGTTGCGGTAAAGGACCTTCGCTGGCTTTTGGCCCTGCAGTGCACAATAAATTATTGGATGTAGTGCAAAACACAGCTGCTAAAAATAAAATACCGGTGCAGTTGCGTACCGTTAGCAGAAGTACCGGTACCGATACCGATTCTTTTGCGTATGCCAATGATGGCTGCCCATCAGTTTTAATTTCTATTCCGCTGCGTTATATGCATACCACTGTAGAAATGCTGCATAAAAATGATGTTGAAAATACTATTAAGCTGATGTATGAAACTTTATTGTCGCTGACTCCAAAAACTAATTTGAGTTATTTTTAAACAATACCCATGCATAAAGGGTTAATAGCATTAATTGTAGTTGCCAGCATTTGCCTTGCATTATTGTCAATTATTCTAATGAAACAATCTGCGGAAAAAGCACACCAAAAGAGGGATAAAATTTTGGAAGATTTTAAAATGGTAGAGAAAGATTTAAAACGTTCAACTATTGTAATAGACTCCGCAAATAAAATTTTGCATGATTCTATATTGAAAAGTATAAACAAATAAAAATGGACGACAGGTTTACAAAATATTCAAAACTATATTTTCTTATATTTTTATTATTCTTGTCTGTACCTGTAATCATAGGTTTATTTGTTGCAGTAATGTATGGTTTATCCACGCTTGTTTCTTCAAAGCTAATTGATACCCTTTACGAGTTATTAATTATTTCTCTTGCACCTTCTATTTTTGCAACAGTTTATTTTATTTTTTTTAAGCGAACAAAAAAGCATCCGTCTTTTATTGTAAAAATAATTTCTTATATAGTTTTTATAATTGGCTTTTGCAGTTGTGTTGTTGTACTGGTAAAAGATTATACCAGCTTTTTTAATAAAACAGTTTCTAATACTGAGGGCTACTGGGGTTTTGGTTTAATTTTTTTGGCAGGTAATGTTGCTTCGCTTTTTGCTGTTGCCATACTGCAGGCATTTACTACAAATAAAGAAGAGGACTGGTTAGAGAAAAGAAAAAAAATGCAGAATTAATTTTTTCTTTTCTGCGCTATCCCCGAAATCTGCGGGCAAACTTTCATAAAAAAAATTCCCCGCTAAGACTAACGGGGAATAATCAAAACCAACTGTATGCTTATGAAAACATTTTCTTACTGAATAGTAATGTCTTTAGTTGCAGCTTTTACTTCTTCTTTTTTAGGCAGGCCTACATGTAAAATGCCATTTTCGTATTTGGCACTAATGTTTGCCGCATCAATTTTTTCATCTAAAGTAAAAGTGCGTTTAAAAGATTTTGCACTAAATTCTTTGCGAATTACTTTGTCTGTTTCAGTTTTCGCTTCTTCTTTTCTCTCTGCACTCACCGTTAAAATTTTGTCATCTAATTTTACATTAAAATCAGCTTTTTCAAAACCGGGAGCCGAAACCTGTAAATGATAAAAATCATTTTTTTCTACAATGTTTACAGGAGGAAAACCTAAAACATCTTCTCTCATTGTTTTGCCAAATGTTGCAGGCAATTCATTAAAAAGTTCGTTCATTAATCCGTCGAAAGATTTTGAAAGCGGATTGTTTGCTTTTACAAAAGTCATGGTTATATAATTTTAATTTTTAAAAATTTGTTTTACATCCAATGTTCTTCAAACAGTATTCCAATTGAATTTTTACGTCTTTCTTTCATTTATCAACCAATTTTATAGACACAATGTCTGATTTGGCTAATCTGAGCTGACAAAAATTCCTTTTCTTTTTAAAAATAATATTCCAAATATGGTAAAGTGGATTTTAATTTTATAGTGGTTTAAACAGAATAAGTGCATAATTTTGCCCTCTAAATAAAAATCTACTACACATGTATCCAGAAGAAATTGTAATACCAATGAAGGAAGAGCTTACTGAAAATGGCTTTTCCGAAATGCTTACATCTGCAGATGTTGAGCAAAATATTAATGATGAAGGCACTACTTTAGTGGTGATTAATTCGGTTTGCGGTTGCAGCGCCGGTACTGCTAGGCCGGGTGTTTTAATGGCTGTTAATAACAGTGCAAAAAAACCCGATCATCTTACCACCAGTTTTGCAGGATTTGATGTGGATGCAGTAAAAAAAATAAGAGAACATTTATTGCCTTATCCTCCGTCATCGCCATCTATTGCACTTTTTAAAAATGGCCAGCTGGTGCATTTTATAGAAAGGCACATGATTGAAGGCAGAAGTGCACAAATGATTGCCGAAAATTTAATCGGCGCATTTGAGCAGCATTGTAATTAATTTTAAAAAGATGGGTTAGTAAATACATCCTCCTGTTTTTGCAGGAGGATTTTTTATTAACTTCAGGAGGTTTAAGGCTTTAATTTTTTCTTCGCTTTATTCAATATCTTGCAACATTAAAACGGTAGCGGTTTTTAATAGCTTCCAGAGCTAATAAAAATCTAAAATCTAAAAATATAAAATCAAAAATCGAATGTATCCCAATTTATATTATGTTTTTAAAGACTGGTTTGGAGTAGAGTGGAAAGGGCTTAGTATTTTAAATACATTTGGTTTAATGGTTGCCATTGCATTTATCGTAGCAGCTATTGTACTTACCAGCGAATTAAAGCGAAAAGAAAAACTGGGTTTATTATTTCCAAGAGAAGAGATGATAACGGTTGGCAAGCCGGCTTCTTTAATGGAATTGATAATAAATGCATTGATCGGTTTTGTTTTTGGCTTCAAAGTTTTATGATTAATTTTCAACCGGCCAGAAGGTATGAATCCTCAGGAATATATTTTTTCAAGCCAGGGTAATATTTTGGGAGGATTGGCGGTGGCCTTGCTTTTAGGCGGATTAAAATGGTACGAGAGAAACAAACAAAAACTTAAGGAACCCGAACGTCGTAACGTACGCATATGGCCTCACGACAGGGTGGGAGACATAATAATTCTTGGTTTGATATTTGGAATTTTAGGCGCCAAATTATTTGATAACCTCGAAAACTGGGATGATTTTATAAAAGACCCCATTGGAAGATTATTTTCTGCAAGCGGCCTTACTTTTTATGGTGGATTAATTTTGGCAGCAGTAGCCATTTGCTGGTATGCTTCAAAGAGAGGTATAAAAATTATTCATTTGGTAGATAGTGCAGCACCTGCCTTAATGATTGCTTATGCTGTGGGCAGAATTGGTTGCCAGGTAGCTGGTGATGGTGATTGGGGAATTTATAACAGTGCTTATGTTGCAGATAGTAAAGGAAAAACTATTGTTGCTAAACCAGATGATTTTAAAAATGTATTAACCGCTAATACTGCTTATTTTTTAGAGGGAAAAGCGCCTGATAGCACCGGTAAATTAATATATGTTACGGATAGAAAGCATGGTAGCCTTGTCGAAGTAGCAAATAAAAATTTTAAAGGCCCTTCTTTTTTACCCAACTGGATGTTTGGATATGCTTACCCCAAAAATGTAAACAGCGATGGAATTTTAATTGCAGGCGATAATGATGAACACAATCGCATGTTGCCCTCACCGGTTTTTCCTACTCCTTTTTACGAAACCATTGCCTGCAGCTTACTTTTTCTTTTTTTATGGGGGATAAGAAAGCGTATAAAAACGCCTGGTGTAATTTTTGGTATTTATCTAATTTTAAATGGGGCCGAAAGATTTTTCATTGAAAAAATTCGGGTAAACACAACCTATACTATAGCTGGCTTTCATCCTACACAAGCCGAAATAATTTCGTTTTTATTATTTCTTGCAGGAATTTGCCTGATCCTAGTTCAAAAGCAAAGGACAAAAAGCGCTGTATAATATATTTACAGAATTAAAAAGAGACTTGATATTATTATATACAACTTTGTTTTATATAATAATATCTTTCTTGTAACTATTATTATCCACCCAACGTATCAATCTCTGTACAGCTTTTCCTGCATTTTATATTTTTTAACCAGTCATCCATTTATTTTACCGTTCAGTACAAAACAATGTACTATGCAAAACAAAGTACCTACTTTTGTGAAGTAGTTATCAAAGTATATAACTGCTTTTATTAATAGCCATTCTGGCCTTAGCCACCAGGATTAAAACAAAAAAAAGTATAGCCATGAAAAAATTTTTCAACCTTTTGGTTGCAACCACTATTGTTATGTGCAGCCAGGCTCAAACAAACACTGCCGGCAAAGTAACCGGAAGCATTAAAGATGGCGGACAGCAAAAAATTATTGATGCCGCCTCAGTTTCCCTTTTAAAAGCAAAGGATTCCAGCCTTGTAAAAGTTGCCATTACTGATTCAGCCGGAAACTTTGTTGTAGAAAATGTAAAAGATGGCACTTACTTAGTGCTGGCCACTTCAATCGGCCATTCAAAAACCTACAGCAATGTTTTCTCTATTTCTCCCGAAAAATTAAATGTAAATCTTGGAGTGCTGCAGTTAATTCCTCAGGATAAAAGCCTTGCAGGCGTTACCGTAATTGCAAAAAAGCCTTTTATAGAAAGAAAAATTGACCGCACTATTGTAAATGTAGATGCTGCAATTTCCAACGCCGGTACTACAGCTTTAGAAGTCTTGGAAAAAAGCCCTGGTGTTACCGTTGATAAAGATGGTAATATAAGCCTTAAAGGAAAAGCAGGTGTAACCATTATGCTTGATGGTAAACCGGCCTATTTATCAGGACAGGAGCTTACCAATTTGCTTAGAACAATGCCATCAAGTAATTTGGATCAAATTGAAATAATGACCAATCCTTCTGCAAAGTATGATGCATCGGGTACTGCAGGTATCATCAATATAAAAACTAAAAAGAACAAACAAAAAGGGTTTAATGGCAGCGCCAATACATCTTACGGCCAGGGTATTTATGCAAGAAACAATAACAGCCTTAACCTTAATTACCGCAACGGAAAATTTAATTTGTTTTCAAACTTTGGTGCCAGCTTCGATAGAAATTATCAGGAACTGTATATTTTAAGAAAGTTTAAAAATAACAGTGGTGTTATTAACAGGATATTCGAACAAAATGCATTTATGGGCAGAAAAAACCATAATTACAATGGAAAAATTGGTGTTGATTTTTACGCCTCTAAAAAAACAACCATTGGGTTTGTGGTAAATGGCTCTTCTGCATTGCAGCAGCAAGATGGCTTAAACACCACTTATTTTTATGATGGCATACAGGCATTAGATTCCATCGCTATTGCTGACAACGATGAAAAAAGTCCATGGAAAAACGGTTCCATCAATTTTAACTTTCGCCATACATTCGATTCAACCGGTAAAGAATTAACCATCGATGCGGATTATGTAAAATACAAATCAGACAGATCAATGGGCCTGTTAAATAAGTATTATGCCAGTAACAGGCAACAAAGTGGTGGCGATAATTTAGTGGGTGAACTGCCAACAGGCGTTAATATTTACACCTTTAAAATGGATTATACACAGCCATTAAAAAAAGGCATTAAATTAGAAACAGGCATTAAAGCTGGTTTTGTAAATACAGATAACACCGCCGGATATTTTAATGTAATAGGAGGAGTTAAAAATGTAGATTATACAAAAACAAACCGTTTTCAATACAAAGAAAATATTAATGCAGCATACATAAACGTGTCTAAAGAAATTAAAAAATGGGGGTTGCAGGGCGGCATAAGGGTAGAAAATACCAATAACAGTGGCCATCAGTTTGGCAATCCGCAAAAAGGAGATTCAGCTTTTAAAAACAGTTATACAGGATTATTTCCCAATGTATTTGTAAGTTATAAAGCCAATGATAAAAATCAATTAACTTTTTCGTATGGCCGTAGAATACGCAGGCCCGATTACGAAGATTTAAATCCATTCCTTTTCTTTATAGATAATTATACTTACGAGCAGGGCAATCCATTTTTGCAACCTTCAATAGCAAATACGCTGGAAGCATCGCATACCTATAAAGAATTTTTAACCACTTCTGTTAATTATACACATACCAAAGGTCTATTTGCCGAAGTGTTTGAACCCAACGGTAACGCAATTGTAGTAACAAGAAGAAATTTTGGGAGTACCGATAACGCCAGCTTATCTGTAAATGCGCAAATACCGGTAACAAAATGGTGGATGGCAATACCCTACACAGAATTAAACTACAGCAGTTATAAAGGTGCCTTTGCATCGGGCAATATAAATATAAATGCCACCTATTTTATGGTTAACGTAACTAACCAATTTACTTTTAAAAAAGGATGGAGTGCAGAGTTATCGGGTTTTTACCGTACAAAAGGTATTGAAGGGCAAATACTTATTTTTCCATTGGGGCAGTTAAGTGGTGGGGTGCAAAAACAGGTATTAAAAAAGAAAGGCACTGTTAAATTAAATATTAGAGATGCTTTTAGAACAATGAGGCCAAAAGGAGAAATAAACATACAAAGCACAGAAGCAAGTTTCAGGCAACAAAGAGACAGCCGTGTGGTTACTTTAAGTTTAATCTACCGCTTTGGAAAACCCATTAAGGGAGTAAAAAACAGGAAAAGCGGTGGTGCAGGAGATGAGCAGAACAGGGTGAAGGGAGCCAATTAAACCCTGGCTAACAGTAAATTTGCTGAAACCTGCCTTTAAGTATCGTTAAAATACGCTACTATGGCAGGTTTTTCTTTTAAATAGGTGGCCTAAACTACAAAATTGGTCTGCTTTTAAACGGTAATTTTACTGGTTTGGATGTCGAAAAGTAGTAAAATTTACAGATTTGTCAGTAATTTCCTCTTTCAAGCCAACAATTTTTAAAAATTTGCAGGGAAAAATATTTTTTATAAATAACTGATAATCAATACTATTTTAGAAATATGGTGATTACCACTTCGGATTTTCGACGAATGGACAGTAATTTTACTAAAAAATTTGCAAAAATACTTGCACAGTAAAAATACTGCATGTACATTTGTATCACAATCGGCGGTAAACAAAGATTGTTTTAATCTCAAACCCAGAAAAATGAAACACATTATCACTCTTGCAGCAACTTTATTCATCTTAGCAGTTTCTTTTGCAGATGTTAAGCCTTACAAAACTTCTCTAAAAATTAAGTCAGAAAATACATCTTTAAAGGTATCATTACAAGCTGCCGGTAAGGTTAGTATAGTTTGGACAGCAGTTGAAGAATCTACTACTACTGTATATAAAATTCAAAAAAGTGTAAATGGTGCTGAGTTTAAAACCATCGCTTTATTAATGGGCGAAAGCAATCCTTCTTACACTTTTAAAGATAAATTGAACGGTGTTAGCGGAACAATTGAATACCGTGTAGTTACTACAGATAACAGTGTTGTAGTTAGCACATCTTCTCAAAACGTTGTAATATTTTAGTTTCAGTTAAATATATTAATAAAATGCTGCCGGTTTCTACCGGCAATTTTTTTGCCCTGTAAATTGCCGGAATATTTTTAGAAGATACTTGGATAAATTGTACATATTAATTAATACTTTTGAGCAAAACTCACCGATATGCCTTCATTTGACTTCAGCAGTAAAGTTGACCTGCAAACACTTGACAATGCAATAAACACCATTCATAAAGAAATTACCAACCGCTTTGATTTTAAGGGCAGCCATGTGGTTATTGATCTTAATAAAAAAGAGTTTAAAGTAAATTTGGAAGCAGACAGTGAAATGAAACTGGGCCAAATAAGAGATGTGATGATTACCCGAAGCATGAAGCAGGGTCTTGCTGCTGAAATTTACGATTTTACTAAAGAGCCTCACCAAAGTGGTAAAGTTGTAAAACAGGAAGTAACTGTAAGAAATGGTATAAAACAGGAAGATGCAAAAAAGATAGTGAAGATGATAAAGGATAGCGGCTATAAAGTTCAGGTTGCAATTATGGATGATATAATACGTGTTACCGGTAAAAAAATTGACGACTTGCAGGAGGTTATTCAGGCAAGTAAAAGCTGGAATTTAGGTATTGCGCTGCAGGTGGTTAACATGAAAAGTTAAGAATTTAGAGCTATTGCTTAATCTTAAAACCTGAAACCTATAGATAATTAGCAAAAACCTATTAATTTTTTGGCGTAAAATTAAGCACTGTACCAAAAAACCAGATTTTTTTATTAAATTTGCAACTTATTATAATTATACGGCAAAATCCGTATGCAAAACAAAAAACATGAAAAAAGGAATTCACCCGGAAGCTTACAAAACAGTAATCTTTAAAGATATGAGTAACGGGACCTCATTTTTAAGCCGTTCAACAGCTTATAGCAAAGAAACATTAAAGTGGGAAGATGGTAACGAATATCCTGTAATTAAACTGGAGATTTCAAATACTTCTCATCCTTTTTATACCGGTAAAAATGTATTGGTAGATACTGCAGGCCGTATTGATAAATTTAAAAAACGTTACGAAAAGAAAGCAAATTAGTAAATTATTAAAGTTTGTTTTTCATGGCTATACTTTGAGTCCCTCCGGTTTCCCCGGGGGGATTTTTGTCTCTTCCAATT
>NZ_JANMUN010000230.1:0-9888 GCF_031391665.1 Ferruginibacter sp. | reverse complement strand
TAGATGGCAACCTGTTTGATAATATGTATCAAACTACTCCCTTAATCGCTTTTGAAAAAAGCATTTTGAATTTGGGAGTGTATTTAATTACCTTATTATTTGCCGGCTGGTTTAAAAAGACAGACAACTTAGCTGAATTTTTTATACTGCTGCTCTCCGCTTTATTAGGCATGTTCTTTTTATTATCCAGTGGTAATTTTTTAATATTTTATTTATCTTTAGAACTGGCGACTATACCGGTTGCAGCTTTAGCTAATTTTGATCTGCAAAAAAAGATATCTTCCGAGGCAGCCATGAAGATGATCTTGTCTTCAGCATTTTCATCCGGTATATTATTATTTGGTATTTCATTGGTGTATGGCACAACAGGCACTATAAGTTTTGCAGAATTACCTGCGTTACTTACCGGAAGTTCATTACAATTAATGGCGTTTGTTTTTTTAATAAGTGCTTTTGCTTTTAAATTATCTATCGTACCCTTTCATTTATGGACGGCAGATGTGTATGAAGGTTCGCCATTTGCTGTTACTGCATTTCTTTCAGTAATTTCAAAAGGTGCTATTGCATTTGTATTTATAACCACATTGTACAAAGTGTTTCAACCCATGGAGGCGGTTTGGTATAATATGGTCATGGTTTTATCTGTTATTACAATGATCATTGGAAATTTATTTGCACTTCGCCAGCAAAACATCAAACGCTTCTTGGCTTTTTCTTCTATTGCACAAGTAGGTTTTATCTTGGTGGGTATCACTGGTAATTCTGCAGAAGGTACTTCTTCAGTTATTTATTTTATTTTGATTTATGTATTTAGTAACCTGGCGGCATTTGGTATAGCTGCAACTATTGCAGCGCAAACCGGTAAAGAAAATATTATAGATTATAAAGGCTTTTATCAAAACAATAAATTTTTGAGCTGGGTACTGGCATTGGCTTTATTTTCTTTAGCTGGCATTCCACCAACGGCAGGGTTTTTTGGAAAATTATTTTTATTAACTGCAGGTGCAGCTAAAGCCAATTACGCATTTATTATTATTGCAGCATTAAACATGATCGTTTCTTTGTATTATTATTTAAGAGTGATACGATCAGTATTTATGGATAAGAATGAAATGCCTGTTGAAAAAATAGATTTGCAACCATCGGTAAAGTTTGGATTATTAATTTGCAGTGGCGGTGTGGTACTTACAGGCATAGTAAGCTGGATTTACGATTACATTATTTCGCTTATTTAAGCCCTCATCCCCTGAAGGGGAGTTATTCGAACTATAGTATAAAATTGAACTTACCTTTATGCAAGCTGATTGATAAAATTATAAACTTTAAATAACTCCCCTTCAGGGGATAGGGCAATTATGGCAATAAATAAAAATCACGAGTTTGAAGAATTAAACGGTGTTAAATGTGGCATTGTAGAAAAAAATGTAGCACCGGAAAGAGCTCAATTTTTAAAAGATGTGCTGGAGCAAAATGGTTTTTCTGTTGTAACAGTTGCTACGCCGCCGCCTAAAGCAGTAGCACCTGTAGTAAAAGCAGAAGGCGAAACTCCAGTTGTTGCTGAACCTGCTGCAGCAGCTCCGGAAACATTTACTGTGGGTGTAACAGATTATACCTTCAACGCTATCAATGCTATTTTTGGAAGATTGCTGAAAACAAAAAGCGGCCATGTGGTTACGTTAGCTTACTGGCAGCAGCAAGAAAGTGTAAGTAATGATGAGGTGCCGTATTTTGAGAATATAAAAACCTAGTGCTATTCCGTAAAATTACCAAATGAAAAAAAATATTTTATTTTTTATTCTTATTTTATTATATACATTTTCTGTTGCACAAGATTACCCAGATTTTGGGATGCCAGGCAAAGAAGAAATTGAAATGAAGGAATGCATGTTTGAAAAAGAAGCCGGTGCTGTTGTTTTAATTCACGAAGCTTTTTCTTATCCAGAAGATAACTTTCAACTAATAACTACTCACCATATACGAATTAAAATTTTAAAGCAATCTGGCACTAAAGCTGCTAATATCTCTATTCCATATTTTAGAAAAAATGATTTTGAAAGAATTTCACAGCTTGAAGCAATAACTATAAATATTGCTGATGATGGTACACTTACGAAACAAAAAGTTGGTAAAAAATCAATTTATACTACAAAAGTAAATGAAAGGTTTGGCGAAATTAACTTTGCATTCCCATCCGTAAAAGCAGGCAGCATTCTTGAATATCAGTTTAAAAGTACAATGAAGAATTATTACGGCTTAAGAGACTGGCATTTTCAACAGGACATACCAGTAATGATCAGCAGGTATCACCTTAAAATGATACCCAATAAATCATTTACATATCGTATAAATAAAAGGCCAGATTTAGAAGCAACAGTTTTGCCCGAGCAAGGGAAAATATTTTTCGAAATGAGAAATATCCCTGCTATTGCATCAGAACCTTTTATGGATGCAAAAGAGGATAACATCCAAGGGGTAAACTTGCAAATTAACGGGTATAACTCAAGATGGGGTTCAAACATTGCTATAGTTTTTCAACCATCATGGGTTTGGATAAATACGGGATTATTAATTCGAGAAAATTTTGGGCCGCAAATTCTTGCTGATATTTCCGGTACTAATGATTTTATCAGGGAAGTAAAACTGCTAAAATCCTCAGAAGAAAAAATTATTAAAATTTATAACTATGTAAAAAGTAAAATGATTTGGAATAATTTTTACAGCATTGGTTCCATTGATGGCGTAAACAATGCCTGGAAAAAAGGTACAGGTACTACCGGAGATATTAATTTGATTTTAATAAACCTTTTAAATAATGCCGACCTAAATGTTTTTCCTTTATTGGTAAGTGAAAGAGAAAACGGTAAAGTAGATCCAACTTATCCTTACATCGACCAGTTTAATAAAATGATAGCTTGTGTTATTTTAGAGAAAAAAAAATATTTTTTAGATGCAACAGATAAATACACACCTGCTAACTTAATTCCCGGCAACTTATTAAACACTACCGGTTTTTTAATAGACAGGATAATTGGGGAATTAATATTTATAAGCTCCGACTCAATACAGCATAAAGAAGATATAGGTTTAAAAATGCAGGTTACAGATGATGGTTTTTTAAAAACTAAAGTAGAAATAAAAAGCACTGATTATGCAAGGGTAGAAAAAGAGAGAAAATATAATACCGATAAAGAAAAATTTAAGGAAAAGTATTTTAAAGCAGAAAATTATACATTTACGGTTGATTCTTTTGTTATCGAAAATGCCAGTTACGATTCTTTACCTCTTATTCAAAAGTTTGATTTTAACATTCCTGTAAGCACTACTGCTGATTATAAATTTATTCCACTCAATTTTTTTTCGGGATTTGATAAAAATCCTTTCTTAGGCGATAATCGTTTTTCAAGTATTAATTTCGGTTATAAACAATCTGTTAATGTTAACGCAGTTATCAGTGTTCCGGAAAATTATCAAGTTGATGGCTTGCCCAAAACTGTAAGACTTAACTTGCCAAATGATGATATTATTTTTGACAGGCAGACAGTTTTTAATAAAGAAAATAATACGATATACTATAATTTAAAAATTCAATTTAATAAAAGCCTTTTTGGAGTGGATCAATACAGTTTGATAAAAGATATTTATAAAAAGATATTCAATTTATTAGATGAAAAAGTGGTGTTAAAAATGAAGGATAAAAACTAGCTAATTAAATACTGCTGCAATAAAAATACTCCAATACCTACCACAAAAGCTACCAAAGCTATCCAGCTTATTTTTTTAAGATACCACATAAAATCAATTTGCTCGATACCCATTACTGCAACGCCAGCTGCCGAACCAATAATAATAGCACTGCCGCCACTACCTGTAGTAAGCGCTAAAAATTCCCAGAACGGATGATCGGTAGGATAAGTGTTTAAATCGTACATGCCTTGTGCAGCAGCAACTAATGGCACATTATCCACCACCGCAGAAAGCAAGCCTAAGAAAGTACCGATCAAATAATCATTTTTAAAAATAGTGCTTAAAGTACCGGCAAGATTTTTTAGTAAGCCTGTTGATTGTAATGCAGCAACAGCCAATAATATTCCAAGGAAAAATAAAATACTGGGCGTATCAATTTTTTGCAATGCACGGGCTACTGTATATTTTTCTGCATAATCAGCATTCTTATCTTTATGAATAATGGTGGTGATTACCCACATTAAACCTAATGCCAGCAGCATGCCCATAAAAGGCGGCAAGTGTGTAAGCGATTTAAACAACGGCACAAAAAGTAAAAACCCAAGTCCGCTGATCAAAATAATTTTACCATCTGTTTTTTGGCGTGATGTTGTATTAATAACCGGTAATGACTGGTAACTTTTACCTTTAAACTTTTTGGCAACAATTAATACAGGAATGATGCAGGCAATAATGCATGGAATAAAAAGAGTGTAAATGATATTTAGTGCGGTTACTTGTCCGCCGATCCAAAGCATGGTTGTAGTAACATCTCCCAATGGCGACCATGCACCACCTAAATTTGCTGCAATAATTATTATACCTGCAAACCAAAGCCTGTCTTCTTTTTCATTTAATAATTTTACGCAAAGCGAAGTCATTACAATTGCTGTTGTTAAATTATCCAGTAACGCAGAAAGGAAAAAAGTAATTATAGCAATGATAAATAATAATTGCTTTTTACTTTTGGTGGTTATTTTACGGGTTATAATATCGAAGCCGTTGTGAGAATCTATTAATTCTACGATTGTCATGGCGCCCAAAAGAAAAAATAGAATTGAAGCGATATCACCAAAGCCATGCAGTAACGATGCACTTACTGCATTTACATCTTCACTGGTGATTATGTAAACTGTCCAGCATAATACACCAGTTATTAAAGCTGAGGCAGCCTTATTAACTTTTAAAGATTGTTCAAATGCAATGGCAATGTAACCGGTGATAAAGATGATAAGAATAATGATTGCATAAAATGGCATACTGCAAAATAAATTATAAAACCTGAAAATCTGTAAAGATTATTTAGCGTAAACAAAACTGGCTTCTTTTGCTTGTGCGGAATTTGTACCAATAAATATTTTAAAGTCTCCGGGTTCAGCCGCATATTTCAATTCATTATTATAAAATTTTAAATCATCAACCGTAATTATAAATTTTACTACTTTACTTTCTCCTTTCTTTAAAAATATTTTTTGAAAACCTTTTAATTCTTTTACTGGTCGCACAACAGAAGCCACCATATCTCGTATATACAATTGCACCACTTCTTCCCCATCAAAATTACCGGTGTTGGTGATGGTAATGGTTGCCTCAATTTTTTCATTGGCTTTTAATTGTGTTTTGTTTAAAGTGATGGCGCTGTAATTAAAAGTGGTGTAACTTAATCCATAACCAAAACAAAATTTTGGGCTGTTAGGCAAATCGATATAAGCCGATACATAATTTACGTCACGGTCGTTGGCCGCAGGCCTGCCGGTGTTGTAATGATTATAGTAAATAGGAATTTGTCCTTCCGTACGTGGAAAACTCATCGGTAATTTTGCAGCAGGATTATAATCGCCGAATAAAACATTGGCTATGGCATTACCGGCTTTTGTACCCAACCACCAGGTGTATAAAATGGCGGGCACATTATCTGCCGTCCAGTTAAAAATTAAAGGGCGGCCAGCATTTATTAATACTACAACAGGTTTGCCAGTTGCCTGTATGGCTTTTATTAAATCTTCCTGCACGCCGGGTAAATGAATATTGCTGCGGCTTTTAGCTTCGCCACTCCAGTTGCTGGCTTCACCCATGCTCATAATAATTACGTCTGCTTCTTTTGCAGCAGCAATCGCTTCCTCAAAACCATTTTTATTTTGATCATCAATGTCGCAACCTTTGGCGTATAATAATTTTGTAGTGCTGCTCATTTTTTTTTGAATGCCCTGGTACAATGTAACCACTCTTGCCGTATCATCGGGCCAGCTGTAACTCCAAAAACCTAAATTATCCCTTACTGCTTTTACAAAAGGGCCAATCAATGCAATGTTTTTGGTTTGTTTTGATAAGGGTAATAATTGATTGTTATTTTTCAACAGCACTATACTTTTTTCGGCCATCGTTTGCGATGCCTGTAAATGTGCGGCATTATTAAATTGCTGTTGTTCTCTTACTGTATTACAAAATTTATAAGGATCCTCAAACAAACCCATTTCAAATTTCTTTTTTAAAATTCTTTTTACGGCATCATCAATTGTTGCAACCGTAACTTTTTTATCTTTTACCAATTGTTTTAAGTTTTGAATATAGCTCCTGCTTTCCATATCCATATCGCTGCCGGCGTTGGTGGCATGCATGGCTGCCTCGTAATTATTTTTTGAATAACCATGATTGATCATTTCTCCCACACTGCCCCAGTCGCTTACTACAAAGCCTTTAAATTTCCACTGACCTTTTAATAAATCTCTTTGCAAATATTTATTGCCCGTTGCAGGTACACCATTTAAATCGTTGAACGAATTCATAAATGTTGCGGCACCTGCATCCAGTGCGGCTTTAAATGGTGGCAAATAAATTTCGTGTAATTGACGAAGACTCATATCAACAGCATTGTAATCACGGCCACCCACAGCCGCACCATACGCTGCAAAATGTTTGGCGCAGGCCATGACTGCATCAGTACTGCCCAAGCCATTTCCCTGGAAACCTTGTACTCTTGCTTTTGCTATGGCACTTCCTAAAAAAGGATCTTCACCTGCACCTTCCATAACCCTGCCCCAGCGTGGGTCACGGGCAATATCCACCATGGGTGCAAAGCTCCAGTGTACACCTACTGCGCTTGCTTCTATGGCTGCAATTCTTGCACTTTTTTCTATGGCAGATAAATCCCAGCTGGCTGCTTCTGCTAATGGAATTGGAAAAATGGTGCGATAACCGTGTATTATATCTTGCCCGAACAATAATGGAATTTTCATTCGTGACTGCATGGCCATTTGCTGCAATGCTTTGGTATGCTCCACTCCTGTTACATTTAACATGGAACCCACCATGCCTTTACGAATTTGATTTTGTTTATCTCCGTCGTTTGTTATGGGTCCGGTAGCTTCCCAATCGCCATTGTACTGGTTCATCTGCCCTATCTTTTCATCCAGTGTCATCAGTTTTAAAACGGAATCTACTTTTGCATCAATTGATTTCTTTTGTGCAAAAGTTGAAGAAAAAAGAATTACGGAAAAGAATAAACAAACAATAGGTTGTAAAAATTTTTGAAACTTCATTTTTTATTTTTTGTTGGAGAATAACCATTGTAATAAAGTAGGTTCTGCAAATGCATTGTCCCAACTGTTGTGATTAGCTTCTGGATACAAGGTAAATTTTACTTTGGCATTTATTATTTGTAATGCATTTACAATACGCTCAGAATATACGGGCAACACTACATCATCCTTTGCACCATGAAAAACCCACCAGTTTACTTTTTTTAAATTGGGTGCTGCACTGCTGTCTGCTCCGCCACAAATGGGGAATGCAGCTGCAAATAATTTGGGGTTACGGTTAACAATTTCAAAAGTGCCCATGCCACCCATAGAAAGTCCGCCAACATAAATTTGTTTTTTGTTAACCTTATATTTTTTTATGGTTTCAAAAAGTAACTGTTGCAACAAATCCATTGCAATGGTGGGTGCACCACCGGTATGAAAAGTAAATTCCCTTTCTCCCGCTGCATTATTTTTTATAGCCACATTGCTCCAGAAACTTTTGGCAGGGCATTGTGGAAAGAGAATAATGGCGGGATATTTTTTTCGGATGCTGTCACGCAGAAATAAATTACTGCCATGCATTAGTTGTGCTTCGTTATCATTGCCCCGTTCGCCAGCGCCATGTAAAAAAAGTATCAGCGGATATTTTTTTGATGCATCATAATTTTCAGGGAGCAATAAACGGTAAGGCATAGTATCGGTGCCTTTTATGAAACTATGTTTTTGATAAAGTGATTTATCCTGTGAGTGGGCAATACTAAAGGCAGAAAAAAAGATAATAAAGAAGAAGATAATTTTTTTCATGATCTATTTTATTTTAAAATAATAAATATTGTATGCTATACATTACTATTCCTTTACTAAAAGTTGTAAGCCTGAGCTTGTCGAAGGCGGGTTAATGCACGCAGATTCTTTTATGTGCAGCCCGCCTTCGACAAGCTCAGGCTTACAGTAAAATGAATCAAAAGCAAAACATAATAAAAGCTCAATAAGGAAAAAATGTACAAGAGTGCCCTTCGTTCCTCAGGATAAACTCTACCACTGCAGCCAAATAGCATTTCTGCCGCCCGGCCCCCGAAAATATCGGGGCAGGCCAAAAAACTATTTACTCCAATTTACTTTTCCTTTTTTTACATCTCTTGAATTTCCGCCGATCATTATTTCAAAATCCCCGGCTTCCCAATCGTATTTTAAATCGTAATTATAAAATTTTAAATCGTTGGGTGTAATATTAAATGTAACCGTTTTTGTCTCTCCAGCCTTCAACATTATTTTTTGAAAACCTTTTAATTCTTTTACCGGCCGGGTTACACTGCCCACCACATCACCAATGTATAGCTGCACCACTTCTGCCCCATCGTATTTTCCGGCATTGGTTAAAGTAACGGAAGCGGTTAAGGTTTGATTGCCTTTTAAAGTTGTGCTGCTTAATCTAATATCGCGGTAATTAAAATTGGTATAACTTAATCCATAACCAAAAGGAAAAAGTGGATCGTTGCTTACATCTAAATAATTGCTGCGGAATTTTTGAAACCACTTGCCATCTTCTAATGGACGGCCAGTATTTTTATGATTGTAAAACAATGGTACCTGTCCTATATTTTGCGGCCATGTTGTAGTTAATTTTCCCGAGGGGATCGCATCTCCAAATAAGGCATCTGCAATGGCATCACCTGCTTCGGTACCTGCAAACCAAACATTTAAAATTGCAGGAACATTTTCGTTTTCCCATTTGATGGTCATTGGCCTGCCTGCAAATAAAACTAATACCACCGGCTTACCCGTTTTTAATAAAGCTTTTAATAAATCCTGTTGTGATTTTGGAATATTGATATCGCTGCGGCTGCTGCTTTCGCCACTCATCTCTGCACTTTCTCCCAATGCGGCAACAATTACATCTGCTTTAGCGGCTGCTTCCAAAGCTTCGGCTAAAATAATTTCGGTACTGCGTTTATCCCTGTATGTTTCTTTGCCAAACATACCGGCACGTTCTTCAAACGCACTGTCTTCATCTAAATTACTTCCCTTTGCATAAATAATATTGGCGTTGGCTCCCAGTTTATTTTTTATCCCTGCCAGTAAAGAAATGGGTGTAGAATAATCTGTTGCCACTGCCCAGGTGCCCGGCATATTCTCTTTAGTATTTGCCAATGGGCCAATTAATGCAATGGTAGATGATTTTTTCAACGGTAATAAATTATTTTGATTCTTTAACAACACAAAACTTTCTGTTGCGATCTCTCTGGCTATTTTTCTATTGGCTGCAGTAAATATTTCTGTCTTTGCCCTGTTCTCATCACAATACTTATAAGGGTCGTCAAACAATCCTAATTTATATTTTGCTTCTAACACCAACCTGCAGGCATTTTCAATTTGCTGCAGGGTAACTTTTTTTTCTTTTAAAGATTTTTCAAGGGTGGTTAATAAACCTTCGCCAACCATATCCATATGAATGCCTGCATTTAAAGCCAATGCAGAAACCGTTTGCAGATCTCCCATACCATGATCCATCATTTCATTTATACCTGTGTAATCGGTAACCACAAAACCTTTAAAGCCCCATTGCTTGCGCAACACATCTGTCAGCAACCATTTGTTACCTGTTGCGGGCACACCATCTACTTCATTGAATGAAGCCATAAAA
>NZ_JANMUN010000210.1:0-20586 GCF_031391665.1 Ferruginibacter sp. | reverse complement strand
AATGTAAAAGTCTGTACTTCGATAGAGAGATTTTTAGTGCTTATGTATCTAACAGTTTAATTAGAAAAATAGTATTTTAAATTGATGGCATTACTGTTAAACAAAAGTGAATATAAAATTGAGTAAAAGTGATGTGGATATTATAATTACAGGTTATAAAAAGCACATTGAAATGTAAATTATTTTTCATCTAGCAGTCACCCGTAACATAACCATGTATGTATTTAAAACGTATATGCAATTAAGTGGAAAAAATCCCGTTTCAATAATATAGCGGTTAGCTGTTTTACAATAAGGTTGGAATATCTAAATCGTTGTCATTTTATTAATAATCGGTATTAAAACAAAATTCTAAACCCAATGAAAAAAATTATTATTGCAATTAATCTGGTTGTTCTTATAATAACTTTTCTGTTTACAGGAAAGTTTTTACTGAGCGATAGTGTTTTGTAAAATCATTTTCCAATCTGCTCAACAGCATCTTCTTCATCAGCAATATCTTTTGACTGGTATGGCCATTTTCCCTGCAGGTTTGCATAAATAAAATAAACCACAACACCGCTTCCAAAAACCATCAGGAAGGATACAATGATAGTTAAGCCCGTGGCATAAAAAATAAACAGCCACATAGCAATGGCTAAAATAACCGGCAAAGGATACAGCGGCATTTTGTAAGGCAAATCTTTTGTACCGTTTCTCTTTCTTAATAAAATTACACCAATTGCCTGGCCAATAAACTGTATCATAATACGCATGGCTAAAATGCCATCAATAATATGTTTCATTTTAAATAATAAACTAAATACAAAAGCAAAGCCTGCCAGCACTAATAAAGAAACATAAGGAAATTTTTTTGTGGGATGCAGCTTAGCAAATACTTTAAAAAATGCACCGTCAACGGCTGCAGCGTAAGGCACCCGTGAGTAACCAAGCATTACAGCAAACAAAGAAGCCAGTGCTACCCATAATATCATAACAGTTGCAATGTTTGCTGCGTTGCCACCATACAATCTTTCTATAAATGTACTTACTACAAAATTATTTTGATTACTATCTTGCCATCCTTTTATTTCCTGCCAGGGAATTACACTGCTCACACTTACATTCATGGCCAAATACAAAATGGCAATACCAATTACAGAAATAAATATGCTTCGTGGAATATTTTTTCCAGGATTTTTTATTTCTCCACCCAAATGGCAAACATTGTAATAACCCAAATAACTGTACATGGATTTTATGCAGGCCTGCCCAAATACAAATGATGCCAATTGTCCCCAGCTAAAATCAGTATTAATATCTTTTAAAGGCTGTAAAAAATTACCGTTTGCAATGCCGCCAAAAATTATCCAGCCCAAAGTAAGTAACACACCGCTCCACAGCAGCACACCAATTTTACCAATGCTGTCAATTTTTCTGTATAATAAAAAAGTAATGAAGATGATAATGATGCCCGATACCGCTTTTTGCTGCCACACTTCTAAATGAATTAAATAACCAAGGTATTGTGAAAAACCAATGGCAGCCGAAGCGGCAACCAGCGGCGCCTGTATAACAGTTTGCCATACGTATAAAAAGCTCATCATGCGGCCCATGCCATTTTTGCCATAAGCTTCTTTTAAAAAATTATAACTGCCACCTGCTAACGGGTACGCAGCTCCCAGCTCACTCCAAATCATGGCATCTATTAAAGAAAGAATGGCACCGGCAATCCAGGCATACAAATACATACCACCCAAAAGCCCCATTACAATGGGCAATGTAACAAAGGGGCCAATGCCCACCATGTCAATCATATTTAAAACGGTAGATTGAAAAAGACCAAGGCTGCGTTGAAGTTTTGGTGCCGACATTAAAAGATTTGAAAACGGAAATTACAGCATACACCAGTATAAAAAAAACCGGACCTCTTTGCAGAGATCCGGCACTAATCGAAACCATTAACCATTAAACCTTATCCTATGAAAAACCATCTTTAAGTCGGTGTCTGTAAGGGATAGGTTGCAAGGAATAATATTTTTCGCAATAATTTTTTATGCAAACGATTGTGGTTGATAAATTACCAGGCAGCAGCAAACTCTTTCATAAAATCTGGAAAGTTTTTGTTTTTGTATACACCATCACCAAAAAATTTAAGTGGTGGTTCCAGCTCCGATGGTTTAAGATAACCGGAAAGCGGGGCAGGTTGTGCATCTATACTGGATAATAAAACTGTAGTGGGGTAGCCCATGCGGCCAAATAAAAGATACACGGCTAAATCGTTGGCTTTATATGCAGGGTTGTAACCATATTTTTGTGTACCTAAAACAGCAGAGTCTTTCGATTCGGCATTAAACTTTACAGCATAATAATTTTCGTTAATATAGGCAGCAACTTTATCGTTACCATAGGTTTCTTTATCCATTACTTTGCACCAGCCACACCAATTGGTGTAAACATCTATAATAATTGGTTTGGGTTGCTTTTGGTAAGCAACGGCAAGCTCCGTTAAACTCAACCATTTTATCTTTTCTTTTTTAGGAGGATTAAATGAAAATAAAAATGCCGAAACAGCAATTAAAATAAAAAAATATTTAACCTTTTGCATGAAATAATTGTTTTGTAGCTTAGATAGAAAGTAAACGTAAATACATGAATAAAATTGTAGTGGCTATTACCGGGGCAAGCGGTTCAATTTATCCACAATTGTTACTGAAAAAATTAATGAACGTAAAAGACCAGTGGACAGATTTAGCCGTGGTAATGACGGAGAATGCTAAACTGGTTTGGATTACCGAACTGGAGAATGAAAGTTATAAGGATTTGCCCGTAAAATTTTACGGCCAGCAGGATTTTAATGCACCTTTTGCATCTGGCTCGGGGCAATTTAATACCATGATAATCATACCCTGCAGCATGGGCACTTTAGGAAGAATTGCAACCGGCATTTCCAACGATTTAATCACAAGGGCAGCCGATGTAATTTTAAAAGAACGGCGCAAATTAATTTGTGTTGCAAGAGATATGCCTTACAACCTCATACACATCCGCAATATGGAAACGATAACGATAGCCGGCGGAATTATTTGCCCGGCCACTCCCTCTTTTTACAGCAAACCCAAGACGATTGAAGATGTTGCAGCCACTGTTGTAGATCGGGCGCTGGACTTAGCTGGTATAGATATTAAAACTTTTAGGTGGGGGAAATAATGAGCCTGGCCCAGATACTTAGTTTGTTCTTCTTTCAGGGAAAGCTGAAAGGGAGAAAATGCAGAGCATTTTAGCGGAGAATATTTTTGACTACATGACATTAAAATAAAAAAATAGATTGTCAATTGACAATCTATTTTAAATAACTTTTTCTGTGCTTCAGTGCCTCTGTGGCATTCTTACCTCAAATCCACCACCTCAACTCCCGGATATTTCTTCTGATCAAACACAAATTGACCATCGGCAACAGCGCTTGTAGTATTCATACTGTTAACAGCATAAGTATAACGGTTACCCGTTTTTTCAAACACTTTTGTAGAGGCAATGGTTTGTAATTTTTTATTAATGTTCACCAATACTTTGTGAAAAGGTTTGCTTTTATCAATAGGAGTTAATTCCACTTCCTGTACACCTTTTACCTCGCCATTAAGTTTGTATAAAAAATCTTTATCGTAAAAATTGGTAAATAATTTTTGTGGAGTAATGGTATTATTAGTGGGGTCTAACCTGCTAATGGTAACTTCGTTGCTGGCCTTATCATACGTCCATACATTACTGCCATCACAAAAAATTTCCTGGCCACTAACGCTCACACGGTATTTTGTACCTTTCATATAAACGGTTCCGTTTTTAGAGCCTAAATTTTTGCCTGCACCATTTTCCATTTTTAAGGCAAACTTTGCCACTACACTTTTAAACGATTTAAATTTAGCACTTACCGCATCTAAAACTTTTTTAGCAGCAGGGTCGCTTTGTCCCATGCCTTTTGGAGCCTGAGCAAATGTTGCAGTTACACTTATTATCATTAATATAAAACCTGCGAAGAATTTTTTCATGTTAATTGTATTATTTAAAATAAACATCTCTTTATTAAGAGGTTGCAAAGATATGTGAATAGATGGTTTTACACAAGGCGGGTTTAAAGTGCAATATCTAACAAACTGTTAATGTACCCGGCACCCTAAAATAAAAAAAACAACATACCGTTAATCCCGGTAAGATTCTCTATTTTGCAAACACTTCAACTCAGCCACCTGGTTCAACTCAACTTTCGATTCATTTATTAATTCATTTAATTATTTAAAATGACAGAAAGAAACGTTCCAATTTCTCAAAGAGAAATCTATGAGCCATCACAATTAACAGAATTTTTATGGTGGCTTTCCACCGCCGAAAGAGAAATTTTAGTGGACTCAGTTGTTGACAGAAACCGTTACCGCATTATTGGAATGACAGTTTTGGCTACCTGGCTGTTTGCAACTTTTACTTGGACCTATTTTTTCAGCACTATTGTAGATTCGCTGGTAATGGCCATTGCCCTGGGTATATTTATGGGCTTTATCATTCTTACCATCGACAGGGCTTTAATAAAAGGTATTACAAAATTTAATAAGAAAAAATTCACGCCACTTTTATTCAGGGCATTATTGGCCATTACCATTGGAACGTTTATGGCGCAGCCTGCAGTGCTGTATATGTTTGATAAAGAAATAAAAATGCAAACATCGCTGGATAATGAAAAACGTAAAATGGTAAAGCGGCAGGAACTGGATAGTTTATACAGCAACCGTAAAAATGAATTGCTGGCACAAAAAGAAAAAATTAAAACCGAACTGGAAAATAAATATGCTGATGTAGATAAAGCAAGAGCCAATTTTTTATCCGAAACAGATGGCAGCGGCGGTACCGGAAAAATTGGCATTAAAGATATTGCCATTGCCAAACGAAATGAGTATCAAAAATTAGATGGCGACTATCAAAGATTATTAAAAGCAGAACAGGTAAAATTAACAGCAACTGAAAAAGAATTAACAGAAATAGAAGGAAAAATAAAAACCGAAGAAACTGCTTTTACACTATACCTCAACAATGGTTTTTTAACAAGGGTAGAAGCACTGAGTAATTTATTAAAAAATAACCCGCCATTACAATTCCGTTATTATTTAATTGTTTTTATTTTAATGCTGATAGAGTTGATGCCCGTAATTGCAAAAACATTATTACCCAGCGGCAGCTACGACGAAAAAGTGATGTTACGTGAAGAAATGGAAATTGAAATTGCCCGAAGCAATATGCGTAAAGAACAACAATTAAAAGAAATGTACAATCAAATGGCGCATGAATACGATGGCGAAGCCATCACTGCATTTTTCCGGCTTACCAAAGACGACAGGGATGAAAAAATAAGATCATTCAGTAAAAAATGGAAAGAAGAAAATCATCAAACCTTTGATGGCCTTTGGGAGAAGATGAAGAAAGATATTTTGACGAAGCAGGAGAATTAACCTGAAAACTGTTGCATAAACCCCGTCAGCGGTTGCAAACCCTGACGGCGGTTGGTCTCGGTTGGCTCTGCCTTAACCGCCGTCGGGCTAATAGCCGCCGACGGGGTTATTCACTAACTTATTATACACAAACATTCATCGTGGTTTCCTATTTTTGCCAACTATGGCTAAAGCAGTTGGCGAAACTCCCTTAATGCAGCAACACAATGCCATCAAGGCCAAATACCCTGATGCAATCTTGCTTTTTAGGGTGGGGGATTTTTATGAAACTTTTGGTGATGATGCAGTAAAAACTTCCACCGTTTTAGGTATTACACTTACTAAAAGAAATAATGGCGATGAAAAATCTTCACAGTTGGCAGGTTTTCCCCATCATGCATTAGATACGTATTTGCACAAATTAGTAAAGGCCGGTTATCGTGTGGCCATTTGCGATCAGTTGGAAGATCCCAAACAAGCCAAAGGAATTGTAAAACGTGGCGTAACAGAATTGGTAACTCCCGGTGTGGCCACCAGCGATAAACTATTAGAACATAACAGCAATAATTTTTTAGCTGCTTTACATTTTAATGAAGATAAAATTGGCATTGCATTTTTAGACATCAGCACAGGCGAATTTTTTTTAGCCGAAGGCGATGCGGCTTACGCCGATAAACTATTACAAAGTTTAAAACCTGCCGAAGTAATTTTTCAACGCAACAGGCAAAAACAATTCGCAGCATTATTTGGCACTAAATTTTTTACCTACACTTTAGATGAATGGATTTTTGCAGAAGCTTATGCTACCGAAAGTTTATTAAAACATTTTGGTACGCACAGCTTAAAAGGTTTTGGAATTGAATCTCTTTCAACAGCTATTATTGCTGCCGGTGCCATCTTGCATTATTTAAAAGATACAGAGCATCCCAATCTTGGTCATATTACGTCTATACAAAGAATTGATAAGGATGATCATTTGTGGATGGACAGGTTCACCATAAGAAATTTAGAATTATTTGGCGGCGATGGACAAAATACTTTATTAAAAGTGATGGACAATACCGTTAGTGCGATGGGTGCAAGGTTGCTGAAACGCTGGATCATCATGCCTTTAAATAATATCAGCAAAATAAATGAACGCTTAAATACGGTTGAATTTTTTATTAAAGAAATTGAAGTACGAAATAAGATTACTCAGCACATTAAACAGGCAGGCGATGTAGAAAGATTGGTGAGTAAAGTACCGTTAAAGAAAGTTAATCCAAGAGAAGTGTTGCAAATTGCAAAAGGTCTGCAGCAAACTGAAGCTATAAAAATAATTTGTGAAACATCCAGCAATGATTATTTAAAAAGATTAGGCGATTCTTTAAACCCCTGTAAATATATTTTAGATAAAATAGTAAAAGAACTGAATGAAAATCCGCCGGTGGCAGCGGTAAAAGGTGGCGTAATTGCACAGGGTATTAATGAAGAATTGGACGATCTTAGAAAAATAGCCAGTGGCGGAAAAGATTATTTAATTCAGTTGCAGCAGAAAGAAGCATTGGCAACGGGGATATCTTCTTTAAAAATTAGTTTCAACAATGTATTTGGTTATTATTTAGAAGTTACCCATGTACATAAAACCAAAGTGCCGGATACATGGATACGCAAACAAACTTTAGTAAACGCAGAAAGATACATCACTCCCGAATTAAAAGAATACGAAGAAAAAATTGTGGGTGCCGAAGATAAAATTCTCGCCATCGAAATGCAGCTCTTCGAAAAATTATTAAACGAATTGCAGGATTATATTGCACCAATGCAAGTGAATGGGCATGTAATGGCAGTACTGGATTGTTTAAGTTGTTTTGCCAATAATGCTTTGCAGTTCAGTTATAAAAAACCTTTTTTAAATGAAGGCAATATTTTAGATTTAAAAGACAGTCGCCACCCGGTAATAGAAAGATATTTACCTGTTGGCGAACTATATATTGCCAACGATATTTTATTAGATCCTTCTACCCAACAAATAATTATTTTAACCGGCCCCAACATGAGTGGTAAAAGTGCGATACTGCGGCAAACAGCACTCATCACTTTAATGGCACATATGGGTAGTTTTGTGCCGGCAACAGATGCTAAAATTCCTTTAACGGATAAAATTTTTACAAGGGTAGGCGCCAGCGATAATTTAAGCGGTGGCGAAAGTACTTTTATGGTAGAGATGAATGAAACCGCCAGCATCATCAATAATATTACCAGCCGCAGTTTAATTTTACTGGACGAAATTGGAAGAGGAACATCTACCTATGATGGCATTTCAATTGCCTGGAGTATTGTAGAACATTTGTATAACAGTTCTTCTTCTCCCAAAACTTTATTTGCCACGCACTACCACGAGTTAAATGAACTGGAAAATAAATTAGCAACCGTAAAAAATTATCACGTTACCAATAAAGAAGTGGGTAATAAAATTATTTTTTTGCGTAAATTAGCACCCGGCGGCAGTACACACAGTTTTGGTATTCATGTGGCACGTATGGCTGGCATGCCGCCATCATTAATAAACAGGGCCAATGAAATTTTAGTGCAGTTAGAAGAAAGCCGTAACACCAATACCGATGAAACCGTAAAACAATTAAGCGCCCCTAAAATGCAACTCAGCATTTTTGATGCACACTCAGATACTTTTGCCGAGATAAGAAAATTATTGGAAGCTGTTGATATAAATCGGTTAACACCAGTTGAAGCATTGCTAAAATTGCAGGAGATAAAAAGTAAAGTAAAATAGCAGTGATTTTTTTTGAATCGCTTATGTAATCAAACTATTTTCATCATCCAAAAATGTTAAACCTTATTAACACTTGCAGCAAAATTGCCTCACAAGGCATCTTTGTAATAATTTAGCCTTTGAAATGATAAAAAAGTTATCAATACTGCTGTTTTTTGTTTCTGCTTTAACTCTAAAAATAGTTGCACAAACCTGTTCGCTACCGGGGATGACACCGGATAATGCTTATCCAGTTTGTGGCATTGCAGTTTTTCATGAAGATAATGTTACTAATTGCACCGGCCCGAATGTGTCCAGCAGGGGCTGCACTGTTGGAGTAACTTCAAGCAGTTCTTTTTGGTATAAGTTTACCTGTTACCAAACTGGTACGTTGGGTTTTTTAATAAGCGGAATTAATGCTGATGATGATTACGATTGGGGCTTGTATGATATTACAGGAAGAAATCCTGCTGATGTTTTTGCTGACCCTTCACTCGAAATATCAGTGAATTTATATGGTATAGGTGCTGGAGGTACGGTGCCATTTCCCAATTCTCCTACTGGTTGCAGACCAGGTGCATCTGGTAATGTGCATTGCGAAGGCTCTGCAGGAAGCAACACTCCTTTTAATGGAATGCCCACAATTACAGTGGGGCATGAATACTTGTTGATGGTTACCAACTGGACTAAAAGTACAACCGGTTACGATCTTTCTTTTGCCGGAGGCACTGCAAGTATAACCGATCCAAAAGAACCACATTTGCAAAGTGCAAGAGCTGCATGCGATGGTACACAAACAACCATCAAACTAAATAAAAGAATGAAGTGCAATTCGCTCTCGGCAGATGGAACCGAATTTTTTCTAACCCCTAATGTGTCCAATATTATTTCGGCAACAGCGCTTGGTTGCACTTCGGCCTTTGATATGGATTCGCTATTGCTAACATTAGATACACCATTGCCACCGGGTACTTATACCATCACTATAAAAAATGGAAGCGATGGTAATACTATAAAAGATAACTGCGACAGATTAATTCCGGCAGGAGAAAATATTTCTGTTACCGTTTTTCCGGTGTTTCCAACACCCATGGACAGCCTTACAAAAGTTTTATGTGCACCTGATGAATTACAATTAGTATTTAGAAAAAATATCCGTTGCAGCAGTATTGCAGCAGATGGCAGCGATTTTAGAGTGAACATGATTTCGGGCACTGCACCTGTAACAGTAATTGGTGCATCCGGTGTTTGTAATGCCGATGGATTAACACCAGTAATTAAAGTGAAATTAGCGGCACCCATTCAAACAAAAGGTGTGTATCAAATTGAATTAATATCAGGCAGCGATATTAACCCCATCATTGACGAATGCGGACAGGTAACTGCTCCGGGCGCTGCATTAACTTTTTCTACAAAAGATACAGTGAATGCCGATTTTACCTACAATATTCTCTATGGTTGTAAAAGAGATACCATCAATTATTTTCACGATGGCAGAAACGAAGTGAATTTATGGAAATGGAATTTTGATAATATTCGCAGCAGCACATTGCAAAATCCTTCGATGGTGTATGCAACATTTGGACAAAAAACGGCGCAGTTAATCGTATCCAACGGTGTGTGCAGGGATACTTCTGCAATAAAAAACATTTTATTAGATAATGATTTAAAAGCAGCTTTTGAAGCAACAGCTGTTGTTTGTCCTGGCGATTTAGCAAGTTTTAAAGATAACAGTATTGGTAATATTTTGATGTGGAACTGGGATTTTGGAAACAATAATACCAGTAATTTACAATCGCCTCCCAAACAGGTTTACCCTTATTCAAATATTATTCGTGATGTACCGGTACAATTAATTGTAACAAATAATATTGGCTGCAGCGATACTGCAACACAAAAAATAAAAGTAGTAGGCAATTGTTATATTGCAGTACCCAATGCGTTTACTCCCAATAACGATGGCCTTAATGATTATCTCTATCCATTAAATGCTTACAAAGCAAAAGATTTAATTTTCAGGGTATATAACCGCTTTGGTCAAGTTCTTTTTCAAACAGCCAACTGGACAAATAAATGGGATGGTACTTTTAAAGGACAGGGTGCCGACCCTGGAACTTATGTTTGGATATTGCAATACACCCATATTGATACTGGTAACCGGGTGGAGCAAAAGGGAACTACGGTGCTATTACGGTAACTTTTTACAGCAACTTTATTTCTTCTCTGTATAAAAAATTCCACTGCATTTTTTCGATAGATAAATTTCATTCTTCACCATTTATTTTTTCTAATTCTGCCAAGTAAAAATATTTTCTTAATTTACTTTTTGTTAAACCCAAAACTAACATGAGTAATTCCTTATTCCGAACAAAAAAAATAGAAAATATTTTAGCCGAAGGCAGTGATGATCCGCATGGAGGCGGAGGATTAAAAAGGGTACTTTCTCTACGTGACCTTACTTTTTTTGGTATTGCAGCAATTTTAGGTGCAGGAAGTTTTAGCAGCCTTGGTGGCGCTGTGTTTCATGGCGGTCCGGGTGTGGTAATATTGTTTATTATTACCGCTATTGCCTGTGCGTTTACCGCATTTTGTTACAGCGAATTTGCCAGTCGTATTCCTGTTGCCGGCAGTGCATATACATATGCATACGCAAGTTTTGGCGAATTGTTTGCCTGGATAATTGGCTGGGCTTTAATAATGGAATATTCTATCGGTAATATTTATGTTGCTTTTAGCTGGAGCGATTATTTTACTTCTTTTTTAGATAAGCTCGGGGAGTTGATGCATACTAATCTTCATATTCCTGATTATTTCAGCAACAGTTATTCCGAAGTAAAAAATGCTATTAAAGAAGGAACCACTAACTCAGGAATGTTATACGCCTGGAATAATGCCCCTGTAATTGGCGGGTTGAGAATGATATTAGACATACCTGCATTAGTAATAAATTTATTGATTACATATTTGGTTTACCGGGGTATAAAAGAAAGCCGCAACTTTAGTAACATCATGGTTATTCTTAAACTTTTGGTGGTGCTGCTGATTATTGTTGTGGGTGGATATTTAGTTTTTTCGAACGGGCTTACTTTTAACTGGACACCACCCGATGATTCAGGAACCAAGTCTTTTATGCCCAATGGGTTTAGTGGTGTAATGGCTGCCGTTAGTGGAGTGTTTTTTGCCTATATTGGTTTTGATGCAGTAAGTGTGCTGGCAGAAGAAAGTAAAAATCCACAAAGAGATTTACCGAAGGGAATGATCTTATCGTTGGTAATTTGTACAGTTGTTTATATTTTATTAACGCTTGTACTTACTGGTGCTGTTAACTACAGAAAATTTGATGGAGTGGGAGATCCACTGGCATTTATTTTTGAAAAAGATAATTTAAATGTAGGATGGATGCAATTTTTTGTATCAATTGCTGCTGTAGTGGCTATGACGAGTGTGTTGTTAGTTTTTCAAATGGGTCAGCCACGTATATGGATGAGCATGAGCCGTGATGGATTGATGCCGCCTGTGTTTCAAAAAATTCATGCAAAATATAAAACACCTTCGTTTGCAACAATCATTACAGGTATAGTTGTTGGTTTGCCCATTTTATTTACCGATAAAACTTTTGTTCTCGATTTTACAAGCATTGCTACTTTATTTGCTTTTGTTTTAGTGTGTGGTGGTGTACTGTTAATTCCCCGGAGGGAAAAACAGCAGGGACGTTTTCATATCCCGTTTATTAACGGTCAGTTTGTTTTTCCGTTAATAGTTGCTGGTGCAATTGTAATGGCAGCTTCACTTTCTAAAACTTATTTTACCGATATGTTTAATTTCGATTTTAGTGGTAATGAAGATTACACCAGCGGCAAAATAAGTTTTATGGATGCGGCTACACCAAACATTTCGTTAATTATTTTTTGGTTGAGCGCTGTAATACTTGCAGTAATAACAATTGTAAAAAAATATTCCCTTATCCCATTAATGGGCCTTATTACCTGTATGTATTTACTTACCGGCATGACAAAAAGTAACTGGGCTTGGTTCCTTGGCTGGTTAGGCATAGGTTTAATAATTTACTTTTTATATGGTTATAGAAAAAGTAAACTGGCAAACAAATAATTTTTGCTGCACATATCAGTCAAAAATCTTTTAAAATACGGAAGCCAAAACCTTCCGTATTTTTGTGCCATGAAATACGAAGTTGGCGATAAAATTACCGTACTGCTTACCAATGAAGATGGTAAGGTAGTGGAAATTATGAATGAAAAAATGGTAATGATCGAAGTGAAAGGCGTTCGTTTTCCGGCATACATGGATCAGATAGATTTTCCTTACTTTAAAATGTTTACCGAAAAAAGGGTAGCCGAAAAAAAGAAAATTTTTATTGACCAGGTGCAAAAAGAAAAAGCAACTGTAAAAGCTAAAGAAGGCGAGGGCATTGTATTATCGTTTCTTCCGGTTTTTAGCAAAGATGTTTTTGATGATGATGTGGTGGAAAAATTTAAAATTCATTTGGTTAACCAAACAGAAACTGCTTACAACTTTACTTACAATTTAATGATTGGTGGCGAAAGTAATTTCCAGTTAAAAAATACTATTGAACCATTAGCAGATTTTTATTTGCACAATGTAGATTTTGAAGAATTGAGCGACAGCCCCCGTTTTGATTTTGAGTTTACTTTAAAAGAACCTGATAAAAGAAAGGCACCTTTTTATGAAGTATCGCTAAAATTAAAAGGCAAACAAATTTTTAAAAAGATTGAAGAGATACAGTTAAAAAACGAGCCCACTTTTGGGTATTTATTGTTTGATAATTATCCTAATAAAGTTGATGAAGAAAAAGTTGACCTGAGCAGCCTGGGTAATGCCGGTTACAGGGTTTACGACGCTTCAAAAGTTAAAGAAAATTTAGAACCTGCAAGAACTGTTGTTGATTTACATATAGAAAAACTAACCGATAGCTGGAAGCATCTTACCAATTTTGAAATGCTCACCCTGCAGTTAAAAGCTTTTGAAAAATATTTTGAACTTTCCGTTGCCCATCGCCAGCCCTTATTAACCATTATTCATGGTGTGGGTACAGGTAAATTAAAAGATGAAATACACGACAGTTTACGGTTGAAAAAAGAAGTGAAATCTTTTGTAAACCAGTACAATCCTCAATATGGCTATGGTGCAACTGAAATTTATTTTCAATATTAAGCCTTGCAGCAATTTCCTGATCGGCCCAGTTTTTAAAAGGCAGTAAAATGAATTGTGTTTATTTTAACAGAATTCCTTAATTTCGCTATACAGCCTTGCTTATGAAGGATTAATACTCTGTATCCCACCGAAGACACCTCTCAAAAAAACAAGATAATCAGGTTTAGATAAATGAATTGAAAAACTGTTCAAGAGTTTTCATTTGTAAAATATTTTTATTTTGAAAAGACTGCTACTATTCTTTTTTTTATTTTTTATGATGATTAATGCATCTCTGGGGCAGGTGTACTGTGCATTAAATTTATTAGAATCCTCCTCCGTGCCCAGGCAAAAATTTGAGAGCTACGTTTCCAAAAAAGGATTTGCTTATTTAGGTTCATCTTATAAAAGTGATACTGTTGCCAGGGATTATAATTTTAGAGGTATTGGAAAAAGGAAAATCACCGATTCAATTGAAAGAGCAGTAACCATATTTACTACCAAAGAAGATTTTTGTTTTACCTACCGTACCACTTCTCCACAGGAATACGAAAAAATTAAAAGCGATATTAAGAAAGATGGTTTTTTTTGTAACGAGGAAAAAGAATCACTTACAAAGGGACATTCCTTAATGTATCAAAGCAACGATGTTACTGTAACTCTATCTTCAAAACCTGTTGATACATTAACAGAATATTCTTTTTTAATTCGCAAACAAATTTTGCCCAAACCAAAAGAAATTTCTTTTGCAGAAGATCTGTCAGTTTTTAACTCACACGAATACCTGCGCTTTTATTTTGGCGATAAAAATGTAAAAAAAGATATTTATTATCTCTCAGAAAAAAAGATAGGGAAATGCTCTATCATCTTTCCTAATACCAGCAGGCAGGTGGTTTTTTTATGGGCCGATGAAGTGAATAATTGTAATCTTTTAAAAATTTATATTGGTGGTCAATTAATGGCAGAAAGCTCAATGGAATATGATCAAAACGTGGCTGAAAACCTATGGCGTTTAAAAAGTGGTATAAGGCCAGGTATGAGTCTGTATCAATTAAGAATACTAAATGATGCGGCTTTTAATTTTAATGCCGGCAATTCATCAAACACAGGAATGGTATCAACAGACAGTACAGGCAAAATAAATTTTAAAAAAGAAAATATTATTTTGGGCTGTATGAATTGTAATGATGCAGCATTTTATAAAAAAGCTGTTATCAGTTCTGATGAAGCTATTGAAGAAGAAAGGATACTTTTTGTACACACCATAATTCTTGATCCGGTAAAAACTAAAGCCGAAGGAAAGCCATCTAAAAAAATGGCTTTCAACTAATCAGGATTTTAAATCTCCCTGCCATTTTATTTTTTTTAAGATTAATTTCTTTTGCGAACTTTACTGCTTGTTTTTTGTTTTTCAATTTCTAAAATTTAATCTCATGAAATGTTATCAATTAGTTTTTTGTGCAACAGCTTTACTATTTGTGGCATGCAACAACAACACCGCCACCGAAAAAGAAATTGTAAAAACACCTGTGATAAAAGAAGAAAGTGTAAGTTATGGCACAGATAGCGCAAAGCTTACCGGCTTTGTAGCTTACGACTCTGCTTCCACAGCAAAACGCCCTGTAGTTTTAATTGTGCATGAGTGGTGGGGGTTAAATGATTATGTAAAAGGCCGTGCAAAGCAATTAGCAGATCTGGGTTATTTAGCAATGGCGGTGGATATGTATGGCGATGGTAAAATGGGGAATAATCCTGACGAAGCCGGTAAACTGGCAATGCCATTTTACACCAATGCTGCTTTAACAAAAAGCAGGTTTGATGCAGCTTTGGCAAAAATAAAAATGTACAGCCAGGCCGATACTGCTAAAATTGCAGCCATTGGATATTGTTTTGGAGGTGCCATGGTTTTAAATGTTGCAAGGCTGGGAGAAAATTTAAATGGAGTGGTAAGTTTTCATGGCGGGTTGGTAGGTACACCTGCTGATAAAAATTTATTAAAGGCAAAAATTTTAGTTTGTCATGGTGTCGATGACCTGTTTGTAAAACCCGAAGAAGTGGCAACCTTTAAAAAACAAATGGATTCAATTGGTGCCGATTACACATTTAAACAATATGCAGGTGCAACGCATGCCTTTTCAAATCCTGGGGCAACAGAAGTGGGGCAGCAATTTAAAATACCCATTGCTTACAATGCAGCAGCAGATTCAACTTCTTGGAATGATATGAAAGATTTTTTTACAAAGATTTTCAAATAATATATTTCGTATACGAAAACGGGTGCAGTTTAATACTGTACCCGTTTATATTGTAGTTTTTCTTTAATTTTTATTTTAATTCTTCTTCAATAACTTCCTGAAAATTATTTTCATTTTCCATTATCCACATGGGAAGTTTACTCTGAGTTATTTTCCAGCCGCTTTCCTGTTTTTGCATTTCAAAAATAATGCGGTTGCCCCTGTCGTCAGTTACATTAATTGAGCATATATCTTTATTTACAGGGCTCAAATGATTTCTGAAATTAAATTCCCTCAACCGTCCCTCGGCTTTAATCAATTTGGTAAATTGAATATTTTTAAAAAACTCCAGTTTCATTTGATAAGATTTAGGTGTAAGACGTATCGTCACTTTTGAATTCACAATTTCAATGCCATTTCCTTTTAAAACAACTATTGTAACGAAATTGTGCAAAATTTTTAATATGCCGGTCTGTATAAAATTAATTTTCTGTTAATTAAGAATCTTCAGTTTTGTAAAAAATTCTTCTTCATCTACTTCTTTTATTTTTCCCGGTTCTAAATTACCCAGTTCGAGGTTTTCAATTCCCACACGAATTAATCTTTTGCAGCGGTGCTTGATTGCTCCGATCATTTTTCTTACCTGGTGGTATTTACCTTCGGTAATAGTTATTAAAAGCCAGGTAAAAGGCGGATAACCAGTAAGTCTTGGCTCCATAATGCAAAATGCTTCAGGATTTTCCACTACCAGTACTTCACAAGGCGAAGTAGTGTACATAATGCCTGTTTTTATTTTAAAGCTTACCCCGGTTCTTAAACGGTGTAAATTTTCCTGGCTTATTACATTATTAATTTGAACTAAATAAGTCCTTTTATGAGGGATATCACTTAAAAATAATAAACGGGTAATTTTTTTATTGGTAGTTAAAAGTAATAATCCTTCTGAGTGATTGTCTAACCTGCCTATTGCATGTGTACCTTCCGGGAAATTAAAATTTAAGTCGCTCAGCAAACCCACCTGATGTGAGCTTACAAATTGCGATACCATATTAAAAGGCTTGTACACAACAAAGTAACGGGGAGGTGCTGAGGGCATAAATTATTTATAAACACAATTTTAGTAATTTATGCTGAAAGTAATAAAAATAAAAAAGCATCAAGTTTTGTTTCTACCTGTTTAATTACTTAAACCTGTATCTTACTAACCCGATGCTTTCGTTTGAGTAACTCTTTACTTTTTATGGTATTTCGCTTCTCAATTGTACAATAAAAGTACAACATTACAGTACCCGTTTCCAAATTCTTAAGGCTGGTTTTATGCACCTGTTTTGCACTTGTTATGCACATTTTATTTTTTTAGATTTACTTTCAGGAGGCGAATACTGTTGGAGTTAAGTTAAAAAATGAATTTTATTTGAAGCTTTACAGGTAAAGCAGGGAAATGTTTAATAAATAATGTTTAAACATTGTGTATTTTCCTTTATTTTTACTTTTTTTTAAATAATATGATTCCTGTAAAAAAGAAAACCCCCTGGGTTAAAAGAATACTTATTGGTGGATTTATATTATTGCTGGCCGGTGCCATTGCAGTATGGTTTATTTTTACTGAAAAGTTTAGCGATACGAAAGAGCGTAAGGCTGCCTTTACAGTAAATGCAATGGATTTTATTGATGAGTTTGAAAAGAATGACAGCCTGGCAAATATAAAATATGCTGAAAAAATAATTACAGTTAATGGCAGGGTTAGTGAAACTGAAGCGGCTGATACCACCATTAATATAAAAATGATTGATACTGCAACGGATGCGTATATAATTTTTGCATTTCAGCAGCAGCATTTAAACGAGGCTAAATCACTAAAGGAAGGCGACAGTGTTTCTATTAAAGGTTCCTGCAGTGGCGGCTCTTACAGCGAAATTTTAGAGACGGAATTTATAACCTTTAAAAGGTGTGCAATTAATAAATAAACTTTTAAAACAAATAAAAAACAAACACATGAAAAAAACAATTATCCTTTTTGCATTAGTAGCTTTTACGGCTGTTTCTTTTGGTCAAAAGAAAAGAACTACTACTTCTGCTACAATTAATTTTGATGCTACAACTAAATTAGATGCTTTACCAAAAGCTGAAAATAAAACAGCTGTTGCAAGTCTTAATACAAAAACGGGAGATGTAGCTTTTGAAGCGATTGTTAAAAACTTTGCATTCTCTAATCCAAAAATTCAGGAGCATTTTAATACTGCTGGCTGGATGGATTCGGATAAATTTCCTAAAGCAACTTTTAAAGGAAAGATCACTAACCTTTCTGCTGTAAACTTTAAAGCAGATGGTACGTACAGTGCTGATGTGACCGGCGACTTAACTATGCATGGTGTTACAAAACCTGTTACCACAAAAGCTTCAGTTGTTGTAAGTGGCAAAACAATCACTACAACTTCCGACTTTACTGTTGCATTGGCTGAGTATGATGTTAAAGGCGCTGCAATTGGTGCTGGCAAAGTTTCAACAGATCCTAAGATTTCTGTTGTAGCAGAGTTTAAATAATTCTAAAAAAATATACTTCCCGTAGGCAAAATTCTTATTTTGTTTACGGGATTTTTTTATTTGTAAATTCAATCTACTCCATAATAAAAGTTCAGTAAAGCTATAAATGTACAAGAGTGCGACGCAACGATGCTAAACAGCATTACAAATGCTTGTCACAAAAAAAATCTCCAACTATTTTAAACTCTAAAACGTAAACCTCTAAACCTTAAACTCCTAAACTTAATTTTCTTATTTTTGCGCCATGACAATAGAACAGATAAAGGCTCTGAGAGACCGTACAGTGGTTTTGAAGAGATTTCTTTGACGTAGAAAACCGGGAAGCTAAAACAGCTAACGACAAACAACTTTCTCTTTCGCCGGGCTTTTGGGATGATAACGCCAGGGCCACCGCCATTTTAAAAGAAACAAAAGTTAATGAGTACTGGATAAATCTTTTTTATTCGGTTAATACTGCTGTAGAAGATTTTGCAGTGTTGTTTGAATTTTGGAAAGCAGGCGATACTACAGAAGAAGAAGTGAAAGAAGCTTTTAATGATGCAGTAAATAAAATTGAAGAAGCAGAATTTAAAAGCACACTGAACGAACCAGAAGACGAATTGCCTGCAATGCTTCAAATTAACAGTGGCGCCGGCGGTACCGAAAGTCAGGACTGGGCAGAAATGCTGGCCCGTATGTTTAGAATGTATGGTGAAAAACAAGGCTGGGCAGTTACAGAAATGGATTGGCAATGGGGCGATGGCGCAGGTATAAAAACTTGTACCTATAAATTTGAAGGTGCCTTTGCTTATGGTTTTTTAAAATCAGAAAGCGGTGTGCATCGCTTAGTTCGTATTTCTCCTTTCGACAGTAATGCAAGAAGACATACCTCATTTGTATCGGTAAATGTTTATCCGTTGGTGGATGATACTATTAACATTAAAATAAACCCTGCCGATGTAAAAATGGAAACCAGCCGAAGTGGTGGTGCCGGTGGACAAAACGTAAACAAGGTAGAAACCAAAGTTCAATTAACGCATATACCCACAGGCATTGTGGTAGTTTGCCAGCAAGACAGGAGCCAGCTTGGCAACCGGGAGTTAGCTATGCAAATGCTGAAGAGCCGTTTGTACGAAATAGAATTGCAAAGGCGTAACGAAATAAAAGATGCTGCCAACAGCAAAAAGAAAAAAATAGAGTGGGGCAGCCAGATTCGCAGTTATGTTTTTCATCCTTACAAAATGATTAAAGACCACCGCACAGATTACGAAGTAGGAAATGTTGGCCCCGTAATGGATGGCGAACTTGATGGATTTATTAAAGCGTATTTGATGAGTGAGAAGGAAGATCAGAGTGCGTAATTTTTTTGGGGACAAGCATTTGTAATTCTACCGAGCATCGTTGTGTCACTCACTTCAACTGCATACCTTTGTTCAACATTAAAATCAAACAGTATTTAAATATTAAAAAATTATTTTTATGCAATACGGAGATTTTTATTATCCCATTCCTGCAAACGAACCTGTACTTTCTTATGCTTCCGGTTCGGCAGAAAAGAAAAGATTAAAAGAAGTTTTAGCAGAGTTAAAAAAAGAAACAATTGATGTACCTATGTACATTGGTAACGAAGAAGTGCGTACCGGAAAAACAATGGAGATTCGTCCGCCGCATGAACGTAAACATTTGCTTGGGCAATTTCATATTGGCGAAGCCAAACATGTAACTAAAGCAATTAATGCAGCATTAAAAGTAAAAGATAAATGGGCAGGCATGACCTGGGAGAACAGGGCGAATATATTTTTAAAAGCAGCAGATCTTTTAGCAACAAAATACCGGCCTTATATAAACGCCACCACCATGCTGGGCCAAAGCAAAAATGCTTTTCAGGCAGAAATTGATGCGGCATGTGAGTTAATAGATTTTTTAAGATTCAACGTTCATTTTTTAAGTGATATTTACCGCCAGCAACCTATTAGCGGTGCAGGCATGAATAACAGGATGGAGTACCGGCCATTGGAAGGATTTGTATTTGCATTAACGCCATTTAATTTTACAGCCATCGGCGGTAATTTACCTACATCAGCAGCCATGTGCGGCAATGTAGTAATTTGGAAATGTGCTAATACCCAGGTGTACAGTGCACAAATGTTTATGCGTATTTTAAAAGAAGCCGGCTTACCCGACGGCGTTATCAATTTAGTTTTTATTGATGGACCAACTATCGGCGAAGTAGTATTTAATCACCCTGATTTTGCAGGCCTGCATTTTACGGGCAGTACCGGTGTATTTAATTTTATGTGGAAAACGATTGGAGAAAATATGAGTAAGTATAAATCGTATCCTCGTATTGTTGGCGAAACTGGTGGAAAGGATTTTGTAATTGCACATAAATCGGCCAACCCAGATGTGGTAGTTACTGCTCTTGCCCGTGGCGCATTTGAATACCAGGGAC
>NZ_JANMUN010000176.1:0-37179 GCF_031391665.1 Ferruginibacter sp. | reverse complement strand
AGCAAAACTAAATTTGTATTTAAACCACACTTCCGATACATTTAAAAAGCTAAATTTCTTTTTAATTCTAACCATAACGGCACAATAGCTTTAAATATATTTAAAATTTAAATCTGGCTTAAAAGCTTTTTGAGGATAATTTTTATGGGAATTAGGTTTAACGGAAATTCAATAGCATTGAGATTGACAAATAAAAATTAAAAATCCTTAAAAAAAATGAAATTACAAAATAAATATTTAATTAATGTAATTTATTAAAAGGAAAATATTCTAAATTTTTTGTGGTCTTTTATGCACAAAACTTCCACATAAAGCTGCAAAACCTGCGACCAAAGCACCAATAAAAGCCGTAGCAAAAATTAAATAATAAGGATTATCAGCTTTTATTATAAGGGTGGAAATTTTATGAGCAAGTAAATGATCGTTATTACTGCTTATCCAAAAACTTAAGCCACCCCATAGTAAAAGCAATGCTAAAAAGCCTGTGCTAAAAGCTTTACCCGGAGTTTGTGGAATTAAAACTGCTACAATAAATGCTGCAACTGCAATACTCCACCAGGGTAAATAAAGGCAGGCGGCAAAACTTAATAAGGCTGTTAATATTAGGGAGATAAAAAATTTCATATAATTTATTGTTGAATTGCTGAATGTTCAAGGTGAACGGTAAATAATTAATTTTTACTAAAACTCATTGTTCCTGTTACACGTTTATCTTTCTCCTCTCCTTTTGTCATCATCCAGAGCGTATAATATTTTCCTGCTGCCCACTCATCAATAAAATTATCGTAGTACTTACTGCCAGGGTTGCCACTTTGTCCGCCGGGGTAAACGCCATAAGCTTCGGTTTGTTTAGTAAGACTGATCACCATGCGCCAGCTGGGGCCATGTGTTTCTTTTGTAGCATTAATATTATGTACGCCGCCACCAATGGGTAAATTCGTTCTGCTGAATGATGGCAGCTTTGCCAAATGATCTACATGCGTTGATTTGTATTTATCCCAATTTAACCTTCCTTCAATTTCTGCTTTCTTTAATGCCAGTGTAGTTTTTTTCAATGCTGCAGTTATATCATCGGCCATAGTTTCAATTTGCGGCGTGGTAACATCATCTAAAAATTTATAGGCAGAATCTTTTAAAATACCTTCCAGTAAACTGCTTTCAAACGGATGCATAATAATTTTTGGCGCTTTTAAATATTCATCATCAACAACAGTATGCTGAAAATTATTCCACAACAATTCAAACACTGTTGCACCCTGCGATCCCACATCGTTTCTAAAATTCCAGTTCTTTAAAAGATCAAGGTATTTTTTTTCATCGCTGTTCAATTCATTTTCTTTTATGCTTTTTAAAAACAAAGGCATCAACATTGCTGCCGGTGCATTGTAATTATCTGTTTGCAGAGCCATCATATCCTGCGGTGTAATATTACTCATTGCTGTTAACCGCTTATTAATTTCATAACCACGGTATAGGGGATAATTTCTTCCCAAATAATACGGATAAGTTTCGTCAACTGGCTTTTGGTTGGCACTGCTTATAAAACCTCTTTCCGGGTTGTATTGAAAAGGCACTTCATCCTGCGGAATCATGCCCTGCCATAAATAGCTGGTATCCGTTCCCGGCATTACATAATCTCCCTGGCCTTTCCATTTTGCAGGCCAGTCGCCCTGTGTACGTAAGGCTATGTCGCCATTCTTACAGGCAAAGGCACAATTTTGTCCCGGTGTATGCAGGTTAGTTACTGCAGCAGCATAATCAGCATAATTTTTTGCATGGTTCAGCATGTTAAAAATTTTAAGTTCATTGCTGGGGTCATGTGCTGTCCATCTTACGGCATAATTTTTATTGTTGGTGGTTCTGTTACCGCTGTAAGTTTTATCAAACATTACAGGGCACCAGTTGCTGCCCAATTGTACATACGCTACCGAATCAATAAAATTGGGTTTACCTTTTATTTTAATGGTATCAATTCTGAATTTTGTGGTGTGATACGTGCCGTTAAATAAATACTCTTTTCGGGTATCATCTTTAAATTGTATTTCGTAATAATCCCTTACATCTCTTCCACCATTGGTAAAACCAAATGCACAGCTATCGTTATATCCAATAACTACTCCCGGTGCACCGGGAAAAGAAACGCCATAAGCATTAAATGATGGTGTAGATATTTGCACTTCGTACCAAAGCGATGGAAGATTTAAACCCAAATGTGGATCGTTGCATAAAATTGGTGCGCCATTTTTTGTTTTGCTACCGCTAACAGCCCAGTTGTTGCTGCCATTATCCCTGTCGGGTTTTTCGCTTTCGCTAACAGCAATATCTTTTGTGTTTAAATAAGCCGAATCAACATTTGCAGGAGCTTTAGGAAATATTTTTTGTACCGGAAATGGAGTGCCTTTCGGAATTATCGGGTCTAAAGAATCCTGCAAAGCAGGAAATAATTTTAAAAAATCATCGGCACTAAAAAAACTTTTTGCATTGGTCATTTCAATATCATCTTCGTGCCCGGCTAAATCGTAACTCATGTATTTTAAAAACAAAGAAGTTTTTAAATTGCTCCACCGCTCAGGTTTGTAGCCGATCAATTTATATTCTAAAGGCAAACTGCTTTCGGTTAAGGAAGATATGTATGCATTTACACCGGCTGTGTAGGCATCGCATTCGGCTTTTATTACAGGATCTTTATCGGCTTCTTTTTCTGCAATTTCTGCAGCATACACCATTCCTAATCTTCTAAATTCCCTGTCGTGGTTTAATCCTTTTTCTCCCAGAATTTCACTGGCTCTTCCTGCTGCTGCAAAAGTTTGTAATTCCATTTGCCATAAACGGAACTTTGCATGCAAAAAACCCTGTACAAAATAAGCATCATTTTCTTCATCGGCAAAAATGTGCGGCACCAGGCGGTCGTCTAAATACACATTTACTTTACCTTTTAAATCAGGAAATTTTAGATCAGTTGTAAAATCTTTATTCGCATTTTCGGCATTTTGCCAAAAGCCATGCTGTGGGCTGAAAAAACTTCCGAATGCCGGGGCTTCTTTGCCTCCTATGGTTAATCTTGTATTTAAAACAACTACCAACCCTGTTGTAATTACAGCGGTAATAATGAATGGAGCAATCCTCATAAATTAGTTTTAATGCGCTGTAAATTAATGAAAATAATTTAGCAATAGAAAATACCTGAAGTAACGGTTAGCTAAGGGTAAAATAGAAAATTGTGCAATAATTTCCCCGAATTTAAAACAGTGGCTTTGTTTAAGCCAATATTATCTTAAAAGAAACCAATTAAAATTATTTTTTTAGAAAATTGAGTTCAAAACAGCATTGTAGCATAAATTTTGTTTTACCGGTATTATATTTTGAAATAAAAATAACAGTTATGAAAAAAAATCTTTTTTATGCGCTATCGTGTTTAACTATAACACTATTTGCAATATCCTGCAGTAAAAGTGATACAACAGTTGCAGCCAATACACCCGAAGGCAATTGGGTAGGTAACCGAAGCGGTGTGGGTGGGCCATCTCATTATTTTTCTATAAACTTTAAAAGTGGTGGCAGTGTTGTTATTAATGAATTTAACGCTACCACCCCGGATGTTGCCAATGGTAACTGGAGCCTGGTTGGCGACAGTGTAAAGGCAAACTTTACCTATATGCCGGGAGCCACTTACACCGGTACTTATTCTTTAGCGGCAAAATATTCTGCAAGTGTAAATACTTTGGATGGTACAATTGGTGTTGGCAGCAGCACAATTGGCGCAGGAATGTTTTCAGTTACAAAGCAATAATAATTTCTATCAATAAATAAAAAATGTCCCGGCTAAGTGGGACATTTTTTTTGAACTTTAAAACTTGTAAAAAACTTAATTCATTCAATCTTGGGTTTAATTTTTAATTGAGGTGGTTTTGCTGATTGTTGGATTGGTTGGGTTTCTTAGGAATTGGGTTTGGCTTGGTTGATTAAAAATGTTTTTGTTTTCTTTGTTTCAATTCTTCTGTTGGATATCTGGATCTTTAAATACTTAACTGGTTAATTACAACACAAAGATGCACCGCATTTGCTCCATTTTTATTTCTATTCGTTCAAAAGCAGCATTGTTTCGATGAATGGCCCTTTTTTACCGATTTGGCCTTACTATTCTGTAAATGGATAAAACAGTTTGAACTTATTTGAGCTTGCTTTTTTATTTTTGTACCAATGGAGCAACTATCTACTGACATCAAAAATATTTTAGGTTTAAAATTACCCACAGACCCACGCTGGGTTAACCTTGCCGAAATAGAACTCGAAGAAATTTTAACCGATCATGCATACTGCGAACAAAAAGCTGCCACTACCTGCATTTCTTTAATACAGCGCTACCCCGACAGGCTGGAAATGGTGGAAGAACTTTCGCCGATAGTTACCGAAGAATGGGGACATTTTAGAATGGTGCTGGCAGAACTTAAAAAAAGAAATTTGCATTTGGGCAAACAACGCAAAGACGTTTATGTAAATAAGCTGCTGGAGTTTCAAAAAAAAGATGGCAGTGTAGAAGACCGTTTGTTAGACCGACTTTTAACTATGGCATTGATTGAAGCAAGAAGTTGCGAACGTTTTAAAAGATTAAGTGAAGGCTTAGACGATGAGTATATGCGTAATTTTTACAGAAAATTTATGGAGAGTGAAGCCGGGCATTATACTTTATTTATAAACCTTGCCGAATTATATTTACCCAAAGAAAAAGTAAGAAAGCGCTGGAATGAATGGTTGCAATTTGAAAAAGGTGTGATGGAAAGTGCAGAGATACGGGGTGACAGGATACATTAACGGATGATATACCTCAAGCGAAAAGTAGATGGTATGTAAGGCATACCAATTGATTCGTCAATGTCTGGTACAAAATTCCATTCAAGTGGCTGTTTTGGTACAACTGAATACCCTTGCGGCAAATTCTTATATTTTACAAATTTGTGTTTAGCTCCAATACCTATTGTAAACTCCAGAAACCAATTACCATTTTTACTTAAATTAAATGTTTCACCCAAAAGAATTGCCCCACCTATAGACTGTGTTGATGCTTTATACTTAAATTTATTTAAGGTATCTGCTGTCACTTTATTTTCAAAGTTATTGTAAGCAGAGAATTGAACGGGTTTAAAACGAAATTCTACTCCAATAAAGAATTGATTTTTTTGCCTTCTTTTTCTTTGATACTCAGTAATACGGCCTAAGTTAATTATGGGTCGCCATTGCTGCAAAAAATGATAGCGGTATTGGGCTAAAAATCTAAACCCGTGATAAAAAACAAGTTCATGATATTTATATACACGATTTCTGCCCAGATAGGCGATTTCAGTAAAAAACTCACTCCTTTCAGAAAAACGTGTACCAACACCCATGCATATTGCAGTTTGAGGTTCTAACAAGCCTAAAGGATTGAAGGAAATATATTTCGCTGGTGAAGTGTACATCCGACTATTAAAATTACTTTGTCTTTCTTGTGAAAAGGAGTTACTCCAAATAATACAAAACAAAAGCACCAAAAAAATTTTCATTCAGTAAAAAATTTAATTTCATCTGACAGATTCATATAAGAGTATTTTTGCTGCATGGCTGTACATAATTCCAGGTACTTATTTTTAAATGACTTATGTGCCATTGAGCTGTTGTTAAAAGGTTTATGATTTATTGCCGCATTGATCTCATTTATTTCTTGCATTAATTGCTGCGATGGCTCATCAATACAAGTGAGTATAAATTTTTCCCACACATAATTGGTGGCGGCATAATTAGGATGCACCATATCTTCTGCATAAAAACGGTAATCCCTTAAATCATCAATTACCAATTCGTACGCAGGAAAATAAAATACATTTTCAAATGTTTCTATGGCCGCATGCACCGCATTTATCAACGCCGCTTTGCTGCGGTTATTTTCTACCAACCCTTCCCTTAAATGCCTTACCGGGCTAATGGTAAAAATTATTTTTATATGCGGATTAAAATTTTGCAATTGAGAAACAATGCTTTCTATTTCATGAATAACTTCTTCGTTACTTAATAATCTTCTGTTAAACCAGTCTGCCGGTGCTTTATGATTGTTGGCAGCAACAGTATTTGTTTTTTTGTTGGCAGCTTTGTCCGTTAATTCATACACCCATGCCGAGCCTAAAGTGATAATAATAAAACGGGTTTCTTTTAAATATTGATGTGCAGCCTGGGTAGAAGTATTTATTTTGTTAACCGCATCTTCGTTGGTAACACCAGAAAAACGGCTATGGTGCTGCCAGCTATGCCATGATTCATTTAAATAAAACAAATCGTTTTCATCAATAACTTTATCAGCAATATAATTTTCAACAGCCTCTTTTACACTAACAGGGTTAAATAAAATGCCATTGGGATTTTGCAGTACAGAAAATTTATGTGCTACCAATTTATCGCCGATGTTTTCGGTAAAGCAGCTGCCCATCAGTAATAATTTATGCTGATGATTAATTTTTTGAGATAAATGCTTTGGAGAAAACTCTAAATGAAAATCCATGCCACAAATTACACGAATTACACCAATTAGATAAATATGGCTGCCGCTAATTCACTGCAATGGTTCAATGCATCTTTATTTAAATTATTAAGTAAGTGCAATTGTTCAAAATACGGTATCATTAATTCTGTATCCATATTACCTACTAATTCATCGTCAGCCATTGGACAACCACCAATGCCTTTTAATGCACCATCAAATCTTTTGCAACCTGCATCTAAAGCTGCGTCAACTTTTTCCTTCCAGTTGGTTGCGGTTGAATGCAGGTGAACGCCAATTTCAATATCAGGCAAAGAATCAACTAAATATTTTGTTACGCTTCTAACTTGCTCCGCAGTAGCTAACCCAACTGTATCTGCCAGCGAAATTATTTTTACATCCATCGCCACCAATTTATCTACCCAGTTAAAAACAATCGACTCATTATATGCATCGCCGTAAGGATTTCCAAATCCCATAGAAATATACACTACCAGCTCTTTTTTATTTTTTACACAAAGATTTTGTATCTCTTCTACCCTGTTTAAAGATTCTTCAATGGTGGAATTAGTATTCCTTTTTTGAAAAGTTTCAGAAACTGAAAATGGAAAACCTAAATAAGTAATTTCGTCATACACCACTGCATCTGTTGCGCCTCTTTCATTTGCAATAATGGCTAACAACTTTGAAGTGCTGCTTCCCAAATCCAAATTACCAATTACCTGGCTTGTATCAGCCATTTGCGGTATTGCTTTCGGGCTTACAAAACTGCCAAAGTCAATCGTATCAAAACCAACTTTTAATAATGCATTGATGTATTCGATCTTTTTTGCTGTGGGTATAAAATGTTTCCAGCCCTGCATGGCATCACGGGGGCATTCTATAAGTTTTATTTTTTGCATGCCTGTACCCTCTCTCTTAAAGTTTTAAAAAATTTGTTTCTTTCTTTTTCTCCGGTTCCACTTATCATTACCGAACGGCTTACAAGGTTATTAAAATTATTAAATGTTTTTTCGGTAAATGTTTTATCGCTGCTGCTGATGTACTTTAATACAATGTAATTAATAAAAGAAGTGCGGTGGCCATCAAGCTCTACCATTATACTGTTATTACCTAAAATAATTTCGTTGATGTATAATTTCAATGGTGCTTTATAGCCTGCTTCTCCGGCGCCGGGTAAAAACTTCACGCCTTTTTCTGCCTGCTTTTGTAAATGCTGCAGCATGGCATCGCAACTGTCCACAACAGTATTCAGGTCTTCTTTAGTTTCAAAAATACCTGCATCACGGTAATATTCAATTTGTAAAATGGTGCTGTTAATGCTTTCGTAATTCCATAATTCAGATGAAGGTATATCGTTATACTCCTGTAAAATTTTTTGCCCTGTTGCAAACGATTCTACAATATCATAATTTTTTAAACTAAACGTTTTTCCATCATAATCCGGATTGTTTAAAATACTCTTATCCCAAAAAAATGCTTTAAAGGCTGTTAATTCTTTGTAATAAAAAAAATGAAAGATGGGAACGTCCTTACTGAGGTATAACATTTCTCTTTTTGTGAATGGTTTAAAGCTGTTTAATAACTGCACCAAACCTTCCATGTACTGTTTAAAAAATTTAGGGCTTGCATCCTGCTCCGGATCAGTAAAAAGAATATTGTTACTTTTTAACTGCAGCATCTGGTCTAACGAAAGATTAAATTTTTCGCAAAGTAATTTCAATTCATTTAAGGTAATAGGTTTTTCTCCACGTATTCTTCTGTACACACTATCATAACTAATATCCAGCAGTTCGGCTAGTGTATCTACCAGCGAAATATGAGGCGGCAAGCCATCTTTTATATAATTGAATAATTCTTTTTGCAGGTTTCTCTCTGGCATGATAAAATAAATTTACGGCTTTTCCGTAATTATAAAACTTTGTTTACGGTAAAATGCATTTTATTTTCAAAATTCATCTACCAAAATGGAATATCATTTTTCTACAATGGTTTGCACTCTTCTTTATTAATAAACACTTCAATATACTTTTTCTTCCTGTATATCAATTATGAATCTGCTTCAGTTGCTGATAGTTTTACAATGAAATAAAATCAGCATTATGAAAAAATTATCAGCTACACTGTTATCTGCGTTTTTAATACTCACTGCAATTGCACAGCAGGAAATTCACAATTTTTATATTACCGGTAAAGATAAAGGCTTTCATTTTTCTTCTGTATTTGTTAAGGCGCAGGCATATGTGCATGATGTTACCGGTAAAAAATTTCATTACCTCGCCGTAACGTCAGATGAGGAAGCTGTAATAAAGATGAAAAATATTTTAGAGGAGCATAATGCTAAAATTGGTTCGTTATGGTTCGACAGTCATGGATTATACAAACAAGGTTACTCATCTTTTCATGTAGGCGATAAAGAATTTAGTTTTAAAAATATTACCGATACTAATGCCACTCAATGGTTGCGACAGTTGAATGTTTATTGCGATAGTGGTACAAGTATTGGTATTGGCAGTTGTTACGGTGGTGCCACATTCGATTTTCCGGGAAACGAATTTGCACCTGCAGGAAGAATGAATGGCGATTCTTTAATGATCGGTTTAGGAAAAATTTTTACTCACAGTACAATTTATGGCAGTGAAAGTTGGGTGATGAATAAGCCTGGCATTTTTGCTAACAATTTTGCTTTTGCCGGTTATCCCTGGGGAAAAAAATATAAAAAAGCAGTATGGGCCCCGGTATGGAATTATTTAGGCAACTGGAAAAAATATAATTATTCTACTGATGAAATGCTGAGCATAAATACAGTGGCACTAGACAGGAAAGGAAATATAAATATCCGCAGCCGAAATTACCTGGCGCTGGAAAAAGGAAAGCGAAAACAAGAGAAGAAAATTGCGCAATTAGAAGTAGTAACCAACAACCCATCTGCAAATAATAATAACTAACTGATGTATTTAAAAATAAAAAACAGAAACCGCTTGTACATACTTATGCTATTAAGTCTTTTACTATTTTAATGCTCTGCAATGAAAAAAATAAATCATTCCAGGTATATTCTTTCAGTTATTGTTTTATCATGCTGTTGCGTAAACATTCAGGCTCAAACAGATACTGCATGGGTTTTAAAATTTAAGAGAAATGGCTCGGCATTCAATCCCGGAAAAGATGATTATCAACCAGGCAAAAAAGGATTTTACCTTTATGAAAATTGTATTTATGATATTGTACTGAAAAACGATATGGTGTATAATGCAGGAATTGTAAAAATTAAAAAGGACAGTATTGTATTTACAACTCATATAAACAGGCAAACAGCAGTAATGTATCGGGAGGTTTTTGATACATTAACTGTTTCTCCTGTAGCAATAAAAAAGATAAGACTTTTAGGTGACAGAATTATGGGGCTTTACAGCAATATTCATTTAAGAAATTACAGTTTTGAATTTATAATAGATACGCTTGCAAAACGGATGGTTGCAGATACATTAACTGACACGATTTATTCAATAAGATATTTGATAAAGCCTTACATCACCCTGCAGGGTATTGATCCGCTTTACGAACCAATTGATACTTTAAAAAGTAAAAGCATTATACAGGATGAGGTTATTCCTACAGTAATTGCAAAGCAGGATACCATTTTATACCAAAGAAATTTTATTTGGTTTTTACCTTTTAATGCTAATAAAGTTAATGGCATCTCATTAGGTGTACATACTGGTAACATAAATGGGAAAAAAATACAGGTAAATGGAATAAATATAAATGCAGATGTGGGTTCAATGTTCATTGCAATGTTCAGTGCATTTCACTTTTTTGATGCAGCAAATGTTAAAGTACTTTCAGATACATTAAGTACCGATGGAAAAATATCGATAAATGGATTAGGCATAAGTGGTGGTGGAATTATGTATGGGAAAAAACTAAATGGTTTATTTATAAATGGAGGCATCTGCGAAAGCAATACTGCCAATGGAATATTTATTAGCGGAGGGTTTAACCATTTTCAATCAGTAAAAGGGATTTCTGTTGGAGGGATAAGAAATACGGCTGTAAAATGCACAGGCTTGCAAATTGGACTTATTAATTCCTGCAAATATTTAAAAGGTTTACAAATTGGTTTGTGGAATGTAAACAGTAAAAGAAAAATGCCTTTGATAAATTGGGGAACTTAAGTAGTACGTTGCTTACTCACCTCATACAAAATTATCCCAGTAGCTACACTCACATTTAAACTTTCAAAATCCCCCGCCATGGGTATTTTGAATTGTGCATCACAAATTTTCATTAATGCAGGATAAATTCCTTTGTCTTCGCTGCCCATAATTATTGCAGCAGGTTCTTTTAAATTAATATCGCTGATATTTTTTTCGGCCTTCATTTCGCTGGCATAAACTTTAATGCCATTCATGTGCAGGTCATCAACTGTTTTCATTAAACTGCTGACACGGCAAACTGCCATTTGCTCCAATGCACCGGCCGATGTAGTAATGGCATCTTCATTTAAAGCCCCCACTCCTTTGTCAGGAATAATTATGGCATTTACACCAAAGCAAAAAGCGCTACGGGCAATGCCGCCAATATTTCTGATGTCGGTTATGCCATCTAAAATTAAAAATAACGGCATCTCCCCTTTATCAACAATAAAAGAAATCACATCCTGCAGGTCTTGGTATTGTATTTTAGAGATTAAAGCAACACACCCTTCGTGATTGCTTACATTAAAGTTGTTGAGTTTTTCAACAGGCACTTTATTTATAGGCACTAAATTATTTTCTGCTAAAGTTTTTATTTCGTCAATTACTTCGCCATGCACTGTGGTTTGCATATAAATACGCTCTAATTGTTTACCGGTTTGCAGGGCTTCAATTATGGCTTTTCTTCCTACTACCAAGCTGCTTTTTTTGGGCCGCTGCTGCTGATGTTTAAAAGGTCTCACTTTATTATTTTGCTGCAAAGGTCTGTTTTTTTAAACAAAGAAAACAGAATTGCTGTTAGTTTATATTGATTAGTGTTGCTTTTAAAATACAAATTAACCGCTCTTCCACTATTTTATAACGGTGCTATGTATATTGGCTATCTTTCTTTACATTTAAACCCTTAACAATAAACAAACTTAACGTTATGAAGAAAACAGTTTTTCTATTACTGCTGGCTGCACTTTGCACAACAGCTTTTACGCAAAATAAATTAGATAATATTTTAGAGAAGGTGATTGAAACCATGGGTGGTAAAGAAAAGTTGATGAGTGTAAAGACCATAAAAAAAATGGGTAATGGCGAATCCCAGGGTGTTAAATACCCCGTAAATTATTATGCTGTTCACAACTTATCAGAGCGAACAGATTTTTCTTTTAACGGGTTAACCGGTTACCAGATCATCACTAAAGATTCCGGTTTTAATTTTAGTCCTTTTGGCGGCATGACGACTCCCGAACGTATGACCGCAGAAGACATAAAACTTTCCAGTGATGAATTGGATTTGGAAGGCTCGCTTTTAAATTACAAAGCCAAAGGCCACACGGTAGAGTTAATGGAGAATGAAGATATTGATGGCGTAGATGCCATACAACTGAGGGTAAATTTAAAAAATGGCAAAACTATTTTTTATTTTATTGACCCTGATACTTATTATATCATACGCACTACGGCTAAAGGCGTAAGCAATGGCCAGGAGTTTACCAATACCTCTAATTACTACAATTTTAAAAAGACCAAAGAAGGTATTCTTTACGCTTATACAATAGACAATTTAACTTTTGATACTATTGAAATAAATATTCCTTTAGATGATAAACTGTTCTCTACAAAAAAATAAAGTTCCTAAACTATAAATAAATTTTATGAAGAAAATAATTTTTGCAGTGTTGTTTTTAATAAACTGCATTACCATAAATGCTCAAATAAGTTCTGCTACATTTGGTATGATGCAGGCCCGGCAATTAGGCCCGGCAGTTACGGGTGGACGAATATCGGCAATTGAAGGTGTAAATAACGAACCACGTACTTTATACATTGGCACTGCAGGCGGCGGTGTTTGGAAAACCACCAATGCAGGTGTTTCTTTTACTTCTGTTTTTGATAAATATTGCCAGTCAATTGGCGCATTAGCAATTGATCAGCAAAACCCTAAAACAATTTATGTGGGCACTGGCGAAAGCAATATGAGAAATACCGTTTCCGTTGGTGATGGTTTATTTAAAACAACTGATGGTGGCGATAACTGGAGCAGGATTCCGGGATTTGACAGTACTGAACACATCAGTAAAGTAATCGTCAATCCAAAAAATTCAAACATTATTTATGTAGCCTGCCCGGGGCCGTTATGGAGCGACAGTAAGCATCGTGGTTTATACAAATCGTCTGATGCCGGAAAAACTTTTGAGAAAATTTTATACATCAATGAAAAAACGGGTTGTGCCGATGCTGTTATTGACCCTGTAAACCCTGAAACAATTTATGCCAGCACCTGGGAGTTCAGGCGTACACCCTACTCTTTTAATTCAGGTGGCAACGGCAGTGGAATGTATAAAAGTACCGATGGTGGAAAAACATGGAATACATTAAGTAGTGGCCTTCCGGCAAAACCTTTTGGAAGAGCGGCCTTAGCATTAGCACCATCTGAACCCAACAAATTAATTGCAATTGTAGAAGCAGAAAAAACAGGATTATTTATTAGTAATGATGCAGGCGCTACCTGGAAAAATCAAAGCGCTATTGTAAATGTGGTATCACGTCCATTTTATTTTTCGTGTTTGGTTATAGATCCTAAAGATGCCAAAAGGGTGTACCGCCCCGGTTTTGGTTTTAGTTACAGCGACGATGGTGGCCTTTCATTTGCAGATGGTGGATTTACAGTGCATGCGGATCATCATGCTTTATGGATAAATCCGCAATACACCAATCAAATGTATTTGGGTACTGACGGCGGTGTGTACATGAGTACCGACAGGGGTGCTTCGTGGCTTTTATTAGCCTCATTGCCTGTGCCGCAATTTTATCATGTTGCTTTTGATAATAAAGAACCATACAATGTATATGGCGGTTTACAGGATAACGGCAGCTGGATGGCACCAAGCCAGGCGGCATTCGGAATAAAAAATGCTGACTGGAAATTTTTATTTGGCGGCGATGGATTTTGGGTACAACCCGATGGTGTTGACGAATCAATTGTATATGCAGAATACCAGGGCGGCCATGTTAACAGGGTTAATACAAAAGATGGCACATCGTACGATATACAGCCCCAACAGGCTTTAGGAGAAGAAAAACTGCGTTTTAACTGGAACACTCCTATTGTAATTGGCAGCAAAAATAAAAACAACCTTTATGTTGCTTCGCAGTATTTATACAAATCAACTGCACAAGGCAGAAGCTGGCAAAAAATTTCGCCTGATTTAACCACTAATGATAAAAAGAAACAGGAGCAGGAAAAATCGGGAGGAATGAGTGCTGATAATACGTCTGCAGAAAATCACTGTACTATTTTTACTATTGCAGAATCGCCTTTAGATGAAAATATTATTTGGGCAGGTACCGATGATGGTAATTTGCAATACACCACCGATGGTGGAAAAAACTGGACCAATGTTGCAAAAAATTATGCCACAGCAGGCATTGCACCACAAAGCTGGGTAAGCAGTATTGAGCCCAGTAAGTTTGATAAAAATACCGTGTATGTTACCTGGGAAAATCACATGTATGGCGACCATAAAACCTATGCCGGTAAATCAACCGATATGGGTAAAACCTTTACAAAATTTGCCAGCGAAGAGTTTAATTCTTTTGCTCATAAAATAAAAGAAGATAATGTAAATAAAGATTTATTATTTCTTGCTACAGAAATGGGTTTGTATGCCACATTAGATGGCGGTAAAAAATGGTTCCGCATGAAAAACAATATCCCATGGAAAGCAATGGTAAGAGATATTCAAATTCACCCCGCTACTAACGATTTAATTATTGGTACACATGGCAGGGGAATTTTAATTGTTGACAATATTACAGCCATGCGAAACATGACAAATGATATGGCCAGCAAAGAAGCTTATATTTTTGAAAGTAAACCCATTAATTTAACAATGGGTAAATATCAAACGGTGGGTACACAAAGCGAAGGCTGGAGTGCCAACAATACACCGCAGCAGGCTCCTATTAAATATTATTTTAGAGACCGTTTAAATACCGGTGATGTAAAAATTGAAGTGTATGATAAGCAGGGAAAATTATTGCAAACAATGCCGGGCACAAAGCGAAAAGGTATAAACGTAGTGTACTGGAATATGCGTACCACACCACCAAAAGTTGCTAGCGGTGGATCAAAACCCGACTTTAGCGGCTTTACCGCACCCATGGTTTTACCGGGAGAATATACAGTAAAAGTTAAAGTTGCAGATAAAGTGTACGACAGTAAATTAGAATTAAAAGCAGAAGAAAAACCTGATTACACTTTGGCCGACCGTGAAGTACAATATGCAACCGCTATGAAATTGTACAATATGCATGAACAACTGGCAGCATTAGCCGCAGATATAAGTGGCAAACAAAAAAACCTAAAACTGCTGATGGAAAAAATGCAGAATCCCAAAGAGAAAAAAGTAGTTCAGCAGTACTACGATTCGTTAGAAACTTTACGGGGCACTTTAATGGGCACTAAACAGGCATCTATATTTGCAGATGAAGAAAGAATAAGGGAAAACATTACCAACTTGTACACTTCTGTTTGTTACCAGGAAGTAAAACCATCTAACCTGCAGGAACAAAGGGTGCTGGGGTTACAGGCAGATATAAAAAAGGCAGAAGAAAAAAATGTAACCTTAACCAAAACATTTTCTGAAAAAGTAAAAGCTATCCAGGAAAAACAACAACTGCCCAAAAGTAAAGTAGAAGTAAATAAAAATAATTAAGGAACCACCAAAAAATGAAAGAGGCCGAAAATAAATTCAGCCTCTTTTTTATACTCTTAATAAAACATAATTTTCTCCATTTCCCCTTCAGAGGATTTAGGGGCTTTGATTATATTCCAAAAGCTTTCTTTACTTTATTTACATAATCTAATTTTTCCCAGGTAAACAATTCTACTTTTTTGGTTACTTTTTTCCCATCAGGAGAAGTGAAAGTTTTTTCAACTACCTGCGGTACACGGCCCATGTGGCCATAAGCTGCAGTTTCGCTGTAAATTGGGTTACGCAATTTTAAGCGCTGCTCAATAAAGTAAGGACGCATATCAAAAACGCCTTCTACTATCTTGCTGATTTGACCATCTGTTAATTGTACAGCAGCTGTGCCGTAAGTATTTACATTAATGCTGGTAGGTTTTGCAACACCAATAGCATAAGAAACCTGCACCAACACTTCGCTGCACAAACCGGCAGCTACTAAATTTTTTGCAATATGCCTTGTAGCATAAGCAGCAGAACGGTCAACTTTACTTGGATCTTTACCACTAAAAGCTCCACCACCGTGTGCACCTTTACCACCGTAAGTATCTACAATAATTTTACGGCCAGTTAAACCGGTATCGCCATGCGGCCCGCCAATTACAAATTTACCAGTTGGGTTAATGTGATAAGTAATATCTGCATTAAACAACTTAGCGTATTTCTTATACCTTGTCTTAATTCTTGGTATTAAAATATTTATAACATCAGCTTTAATTTTTGCAAGCATTTTTGCTTCGCTGTCAAAATCATCATGCTGGGTTGATATTACGATGGCGTCAATACGCACAGGCTCGTTCTTATCATTGTATTCTAATGTTACCTGGCTTTTTGCATCGGGGCGCAGGTAAGGCATTTTAGAATTTTTCTCCCGGCGTATAGCTGCTAGTTCTATTAATAAATTATGAGCAAGATCTAATGCCATGGGCATGTAATGCTCAGTTTCGTTAGTTGCATAACCAAACATCATTCCCTGGTCGCCTGCACCCTGCTCTTCTTTTTTCTTTTTATCTACACCCTGGTTAATATCGCTTGATTGCTCATGTATTGCAGATAAGATACCGCAACTGTTTGCCTCAAACATATACTCACTTTTAGTGTACCCGATTTTGCGGATAACACCACGGGCAATTTCCTGTACATCTAAGTAAGCTTTACTTTTTACTTCGCCTGCTAATACAACCTGTCCGGTTGTTACCAGTGTTTCGCAAGCCACTTTACTTTGCGGATCGAAAGCTAAAAAATTATCAATTAAAGCATCACTGATTTGGTCAGCAACTTTATCAGGATGTCCTTCACTTACAGACTCTGATGTAAACAAATATGGCATATTATTTTTTTTTTAAGATTGCAAAGATAAGGGTACAGCACTTAAACAACAAAGTCCGCCAGGGCTTTTGGCGGACTTATACACTTATCTTAATAAAATTATTTTAAATTTTTGAATAAACTAAGCGCAAACGCATTTTATAATTGGCGTTAGTACCACTTCCCACTCTAATTCTGCCATTGGCCAACCTGTTATTGTATGCAATTACAGATTTGTATTGCGGATAAACTAAATCATATGGCGCCGTTAATCTTAAAGTATAATTAGTGGTATGCTTGGTTACAATTTGCTGTACATAACGGGTAATATTAAAATTGTAATACTTTATTTCGTTTGCAGCCACAGTTTTAGTTCTTACATAACCTCCAAAGTATAAAAAGTCTATCGTTCCCGGATAAAATAAAGCACTGTTATCGGGATTATAACCTGTATTTGGATTTAAATCAAAATAAATTGGTTTCCATATTTCTAATCCTCCGGGAGTAGTATCTTTTAGCTCTAGATATAAGTAGTTAGGTGGTGTAAGTAGTGGGCTGCTTATAAGATCAGGTATTTGTTCTATAATAAGTTCAGCCCTGTGTATTATTCTGTTTGATATTGTAGATAAAGAAGGAATATTTAAATTAGCATAAGTGCCGGGTGTAGTTTGTAAATAAATTTCATCCGGCCCAGGCGATGAAACAGGAAAGCCGGAACGATTACGGATAATATTATTTGCGCTGGAAGAAGTTGGTGTTGCTGCAGTTGCCGTAGATATTTTAAGAGCAGTAAAAGTAGTATCAACAGTAGCTCCATTTTTTTTTCTGTAATGAATTTCTATTTTAGATGATGAATCGGTTAAGTTGGTATAAAGTAAACTGTTGCCGCCACCACTGGCTATAATGGCTACGCCATTTGTATATGCCCTAAATAAAGAATCGGTTCTAAAGCTGTTATTACCTGCAACAAGTGTATCTAATGCAAAAAGTCTAGTTGCAAATTGGGTTGTTAATTTTATCCTGATTTGATTTTTTACTGAATCTTTATGATTGGCATAAATTTTATAACCGCCAAGGCTGGGTATATCAACCTGTGTGCTGCCAATTAAAGTGCCCGTGGCCGGTGCATAGTTAATAGTTTTGGGAGCAACAGAATCCCACAATCCATTATTGCCAACATTGTAAGGAATTTCTCTTACTTGCAAATCTATAGGTAACATAGTATCGCCCCAGCTTCCTTTATAACTAAGGCATAGCACAACCGAATCAAAACCTATTAATGAATCCTTTGGAATATTGTAGTAAAAGGGATAGAATGTAGGTTTAAACTGTGCGTAAACATTTGCAGTTGTAGTTCCAAACAGGGGATCGTTATTTATTTTACCTAATACCTGATCATCTGAAAGACCAACTTTTGTTGTATCCGGATTAAATATGCCCTGGGTGGCATTAATGGTAAGTATCTCTTCAAAAGTATTTACATTATCCACCGCAGGTAAAAGATCGCTGCCAATATCAGTAGTATCTAATTTGCTGCAACTAATAAAAATTATAGAAAATAAAAAAGCAATAAATGCTATTGAAAGAATACGTTTTTGCACAGAAATAATTTTAATAAAATGTGTTAGTTTTTTCTACTTGGCAAGGTCGGTATATAATTGCAAATAGTCTGTTAAATCACCTTCGGCATTATATTTCACTATTTTTTTTCCTTTCACTTTAGAAAATTCTTCCACCAATTTTTTATCGGCTTTATCAGTACCAAAAGTTACAGCATCTGCAAAAGTTGCACCACCCCTGAACATAGCCACGTTGTTTATATCTTTAAAAGGTTCCAGTTCTTTTTTAGTTACATAATCGTTTATGGTAGCTAATTTTAAAAAGTCGGCACCTAATTTTTCTTTAAAAGTATTTTCGCCAATGGTATAAACAACTTTACAGTTACCAAAAACAGGCTCTTTTTTATACGCATTTTTAATAAACATGGGTATTAGCCCTGTCATCCAGCCGCTGCAATGAATAATGTCTGGAGGCCATCCAAATTTTTTAACCGTTTCCAGCGCACCTTTGCAAAACAACACCGTCCTTAATCCATTATCATCAAACCACTTTTCTTTTTCGTCGGTAAAAACAGACTTACGTTTAAAATAATCTTCGTTATCTAAAAAATAAATTTGCAGCCTGGCGTTGGGTAAACTGGCTACTTTAATCATTAAAGGATAATCATCATTGTCAATAGAAACATTTATTCCCGATAAACGAACCACTTCATGCAGCCGGTGCCTTCTTTCATTTATTATACCAAAACGGGGCATAATACACCTCACTTCCATACCAGTATCGTTCGATTTTACCGCCAGCTTGTTTATTATTTCTGCAAAATCAGTAAGCTCTAAATACGGCGACATTTCGTTTGCAATAAATAAAATTCTTTTCTTTGTTGACATTTTACACTTTATTTTATGCTGGTTTAATTTTTTAAAGGAGTGCAAAAGTACGAATTTTATTTTGCAAAATCAGGGTACACAAGCATTTGAAGCTCAATTGTTATTAAAAATGATACTATTTAAGAAAATTACTGAACTCTCCGCTTTTATTGAAAAGGAAAAGAAAAAGGGAAAATCAATTGGATTTGCCCCAACAATGGGAGCATTACACGAGGGTCATATTTCCTTAATAAATAATTCAAAGGCTTCAAATAGCCTAACTGTAAGCAGTATTTTTGTAAACCCAACACAGTTTAATAATGCTAAAGACTTCGATAAATACCCAATTTCAATAGAAAAAGATATTGATCTTTTAGAAAAAAATGGCTGCGATATTTTGTTTATGCCCACTGTAAAAGAAATGTATCCGAACGGTTTTATTGATCCTCCACATTATAACCTTGGCTATTTGGAAACTGTTTTAGAAGGCAAATACCGGCCCGGGCATTTTCAGGGGGTTAGCCAGGTAGTGCATCGCCTTTTAAGTATTGTACAGCCACATAATTTATTTATTGGCCAAAAAGATTATCAGCAATGCATGGTGATAAAAAAACTAATTGATATAACCCACTTAAATGTAAACGTAATTATTGGCCGCACTTTTAGGGAAAGTGATGGGTTGGCCATGAGCAGCAGAAATATTAGGCTGAATAATGAGGAGAGAAAAAAAGCAGTTAAAATATCAGAAGTGTTATTTTTTATTAAAAAAGAAATTAAGCCCGGTTACATCGAAGATTTAAAAGAAAGGGCTGTACAATATTTAACCGCCGAAGATTTTAAAGTAGATTATATTGCCATAGCCACTGCCGACACCTTAGAAGTTTTAGAAAACTGGGATGGCAAACGCCCCATTGTTGCACTTGTTGCAGCTTTTTTAAATGAAGTAAGACTAATTGATAATATGCTGTTGAATTAAAACTAATACTACTGCATTTTGTTTATTTCATTCTTATTAAATATCTATTCGTAATTTTATCCGATATGCAAAAACGGCTAATTACATTTGTTAAGTACGCATTTTTTTTAGGGCTCGGTATTTTTTTGGTTTGGTGGAGCATACATAAAATGAGCGATAAAGATTACAATGAGTTTGTAAACGCTTTAAAAACTGCCAACTATTATCTTTTAATTCCCGTTTTTTTTATTTTAACTGCAAGCCATATCAGCAGGGCTTTCCGCTGGAAAATTCTGATGAATTCAATGGGATACAATCCTAAACTCATCAATACATTTTGTGCTGTTATGGTGGGTTATCTTGCCAACTTTGCTTTTCCCCGCCTGGGCGAAGTTTTAAAATGCACTATACTGGGTAAATACGAAAAAGTACCACCTGATAAATTGGTCGGTACCATCCTTGTTGAAAGGGCTGTAGATTTATTATCCTTCTTTATAATAATTATTATATCCTTACTAACCCAGGCTAAAGTTGTAGGCAGTTATGCAAAAGGTGCGTTGGATAAATATATTCTTTCTCAAAGCATAGGAGTTGCTTTAATTAAAATTGCAGTTGGAATAGCAATTATTCTTGCAGCCTTTTTTTTATTAAAGTATATTTTTAAAAAATACCTGCACATAAAATTGGTGCAGCAAATAAAAAATATTTTTATTGGTATTAAAGCAGGGTTATTGAGTGTAAGAAATCTTAAAAATAAATGGGTGTTTATTTTTCACAGTGTGTTTATATGGGCCTGTTACCTTGGAGGCACTTACATTGGTTTTTTGGCAATTAAAGAAACCAGTGTGTTGCCAATTTTGGCTGCATTTCCTGTTTTAGTTTTTGGTACCGTTGCCACAATGATTACAGCAGGCGGCATTGGACTGTACCCGGTGTTTTTAATGGAAGCAATGAAACTATATGATGTGCATGAGGGCTTTGGAAATGCCAACGGCTGGTTGCAATGGTCGGCACAATTTTTTATAACATTGGTTATTGGATTTACCTGTTTAATAATACTGCCTTACATAAATAAATCTAAAAATGAAATCGGTACAAGCGATACCCCATAAAATTTTTACAGCAGCTACTTTACAGGCGCAGCTAAAACGCTGGCGTTTGCAAAATAAAAAAATTGTTTTTACCAATGGCGTGTTCGATATTTTACACGAAGGCCATATTGCATCTTTAAGCGATGCCGCTGCCTGTGGCAATATTTTAATTGTGGGTGTAAATGCAGATGCCTCCGTAAAAAGATTAAAAGGTGAAAGCAGGCCTGTAAATAACGAAAACTCCAGGGCATTGCTTTTGGCATCGCTGATAATGACTGATGCAGTTATTATTTTTGAAGATGACACCCCTTATAATTTAATTACTGCAATTATGCCGGATGTATTAGTTAAGGGTGGCGATTATACCATTGAAACCATTGTTGGTGCTAAAGAAGTAATTGCAAATGGCGGCGAAGTTATTATTGCGGCTATACTTGAGGGTTTTTCCACCACTGCCATCATTGAAAGAATGAAAAAATAATTTCACCTAAATTTAATAATGAATTTACGGTTGGGCAAAACTATTCCCTTTAATTTAGTAAAATAAAAATTGCCTTTTGTGCCAAAACAAAAAATAATTATACGGGATATAAGCTGGCTTTCGTTTAACAGCCGTGTGCTGCAGGAAGCCGCAGACGATAGCGTTCCGCTAAGGGAACGGATGCGTTTCCTTGGTATCTTCTCCAACAATCTTGATGAATTTTTTAGGGTAAGAGTGGCCACATTAAACAGGATGATCGCCATTGGCCAAAAAAAGAACATGCACCTGGAAATTAACCCCAGCCTTATACTGGAAGAGATACAGGAAAAAGTTTTGGAACAGCAAAAAGAATTTGAAAGAATATGGAATGAGATTTTAAGAGAATTAAAAAAACAAAAAATATTTTTAGTTACCGAACAAAAACTAAACCGGCTGCAGCAAAAATTTGTACTCGATTATTTTAATGAAGAAATACGCAGCAATATTGTTCCGTTAATGATGGAAAGTATCAGGGAGTTTCCAACACTCAGCGATAAATCAATTTATTTGGCCTGTACCCTTTCTAAAAAAGATAAAAGTATTGCTAAAAAATTTGCATTAGTTTCTGTACCTGCAAGGCGCTTACCCAGGTTTATCATCCTGCCCTCTAAACAAAATGAAAAGCACATTATTTTATTAGAAGATGTTATCCGTTTTTGCCTGCCGCATATTTTTTCTTTTTTTGGCTATGATACTTTTTCATCTGCCATTATTAAAGTAACCCGTGATGCAGAAATAGATATTGATAATGATGTATCCACTTCTCTGATTCAAAAAATTGAAAAAGGATTAAAGAACCGTAAGAAAGGAAAAACAGTTCGTTTTATTTACGATAAAGATATTGATGCTTCGTTACTGGCTTATTTGGTTAAACGGTTAGGATTAACGCATATTGACAATTTAATCCCTGGTGGCCGCATACATAATTTTAAAGATTTTATTGATTTTCCCGAATCGGTATTTGCAAAAAAGAATCCCCGTAAAAAACCTTTTATACACCCTGCATTAAAAAATGTAAGCCGTACTACAGATGTTATTTTACAAAAAGATATACTGCTCAACTTTCCATACCACAGTTTTGATACTGTAATTGATCTGTTAAGAGAAGCAGCCATTGATCCCGAAGTAGTGAGCATAAAAATTACCTGCTACCGCCTTGCACCACGATCGAAAATAATTAATGCTTTAACCAATGCAGTACGTAACGGTAAACAGGTAACCGTGGTGCTTGAGCTAAGGGCAAGATTTGATGAAGAAGCCAACCTGGAATGGAAAGAAGAATTGGAAGAAGCCGGTGTAAAAGTTTTAATTGGTGTACCCGATTTAAAAGTGCATGCCAAATTATGTTTAATAAAAAAGATTGTAAATAATCAAACTGTTTTGTATGGCTTTGTAAGCACAGGAAATATTAACGAAAGCACAGCAAAGGTTTATGGCGACCATTGTTTACTTACTGCTGATAAAAATATTATGGCAGATGTAAACCGTATATTTCATTACCTGGAAGTTCCAAAAATGCGGCCGCATTTTTTAAGGGCCTGTAAAACAATTATTGTAAGCCCTGCTGGTATGAGAAGCCAGTTAATGCATTTAATACAGAAAGAAATTAATACAGCTAAATCAAAAAAACCTGCTGCTATAACTTTAAAACTAAATTCGCTCAGCGATGAAATACTTATTGAAAAATTGTATGAAGCTGCAAAGGCAGGCGTAGTAATTAACCTGGTAGTAAGAGGTATTTTTTGCATGCTTACAGAAAATAATAAGTTTAAAGAAGTGTATGCCATTAGTATTGTGGATGAATATTTAGAACATGCAAGGGTGATGATTTTTCATAATGGCGGTAAAGAAAAAGTTTTTATATCCAGTGCCGACTGGATGGTGAGAAATATAGACCACCGCATAGAAGCCGCCTGTCCTATCTTTTCAAAATCAATCCAGCGGGAGTTAAAAGATATTATGCAAATTCAGCTCAACGATAATATTAAAGCAAGAATATTAGATAATGAACTGGGCAACCAGTATGTAAACCCCCGCAACACAAAAAAAATACGCAGCCAGCTGGAGACGTATAATTATCTCTATCGTAAATCAATAAGTTAACTGGTTTATTGGTTAACTGGTTAATTAGTGTTTTACCTTGTTAGTAATTAAATGCAGTTTTAAAAAGCATGTAATTGGGTAACCCAATTATTGAATCATATTCCAAAAAAACGCAACAATATATTTGTTGATTAGATTACAGGTTAATCCGTAAATTCGTTAGTACAGATTAACTAATTAACTAATTAACTAATTAACCAATTAACTGATTAACAAAGAGTGAAATTAGCAGCAATAGATATTGGCAGTAACGCAGCAAGGCTTTTAATTACAGAAGTAATTGTTGATGAAAAAGGTGATCCATCTTTTAATAAACTTAACTTATTGCGGGTGCCTTTAAGGCTTGGGTTTGATGTTTTTGAAACCGGCGTAATTTCCAAAGCAAGAATTGGAATGGTTATGCAAACTATGAAAGCCTATAAACATTTGATGAATGCTTATGGCGTAGAACATTTAAAAGCCTGCGCTACCAGTGCTATGAGGGATGCAAAAAATGCTGCCGATATTATCAGAAAAATAAAATTAGAAACAGATATTTCTATTGAAGTAATAACCGGCGATACCGAAGCTAATTTAGTGTATGAAAATCACGTGGCAGAAAATATGGATAAAGACCATAGTTATTTGTATATAGATGTGGGTGGCGGAAGTACAGAGTTATCTTTTTTCAGCAATGGGAAATTAGTGTATAAAAAATCTTTTAACATTGGTACCATCCGGTTATTAAAAAACCTGGTTAAAGACAGTAATTGGGAAGAAATGAAAGAGGCTCTCCGAATTGCAACCAAGGGCCACAAAGAAGTGATTGCCATTGGCAGCGGCGGCAACATCAATAAAATTTTCAGCATGAGCAAGCGTAAAGATGGCAAACCGCTTTCTTTAGAACTTTTGAGGGATTATTATAAAGAATTAAGCAACGTTACTTTAGAAGAAAGAATTAATAAATACGGTTTAAGAGAAGACCGTGCCGATGTAATTGTACCGGCCTTACAAATTTATACCAACGCCATGCGCTGGGCCGATGCCCAGGAAATTTATGTACCCAAAATTGGTTTGGTAGATGGATTGATACAGCATTTGTGGGAGGAGGTGAAATAAAAAATGCTGCTCAAACTGAACAGCATTTTATTTGTTTTCTATAAAAATTTATTATTTAGGATTTTTTGTTGGTGCACTTCCAGAACCGGCAGGATTAATAGCCAATTCATTGTCTGGCACATCCCAGTAATCAAGAAATCCGTAATCAATTCTGGCATTTGTATTTAAAACTCCAGTGCTTGAAATAACTACACAACCTGTTCTTCCACCACCTTGTGCAATTGGATTAATAAATCCAAAACGGCGGGCATCGTAAAATGATAAACCGATGAATGGTAAAGCACATCTTCTTTCTCTTCTTAATTCTTCCCGAGCTTGTACCAACGTTAAGCTTGTACCAGAAACTCCGGCAATACCAGCACCCTGAGCTGTACGAACTGCATCAACCAAAGCTAATCCTGGGTCAATAGCCCCGGTATTAATTAAAGCTTCTGCCCGCATTAATTCATTTTCCTCATAGCTGCTTGCTAAAAATATTTCTTCCAAACCTGCGCCCACATTTGTGTAAACCTTTACTCCCGGAATGCCAGTGCCTGCATTAATTAATCTCCATCGGGTATTAAAAGAATTCCCTCTGTCAGAGTTACCAATCCATGTGGACGTAATAACCATGTTATTAGTTAATCTTCTATCGCCAGTTTTAAATTCCTGCACCAGCCGTTCACTTAATTTATAAGTATTTGCACCAGCTTGAGCTCCCTGAATCTTTGACGCTACTGTTCCACTTGCAGGTGCTAAGAAATCGCCTGCTGCATTGGATCGGCCTGTAAATACTTTATCTGTAGCAGAAACCCCAGTACCGCTGGCTGTTAAAGTAAGAATACTATTCCATTGAGCTGGAGTCATTGTGCTTGCGGGAGTATTTACTAAAATATTCCTGGCTTTCATTGTACTTACGCTTCGTCTCCATTCTGCAACACTTAATACACCTCCTTTACCAATTTGGCAAAAATTAGGAATAAGTGAGGTTAAAACTGAATTATGTGCCGATACTACAGCAACATCAGTTAAAGCTGTAGAACACAAATCCAAATTTTTATTGGATTCGGCTATAATTGCTTCCTTAGTAACATATTTGTTGTTAGTTGTGCCATAAACTTCATTTATTAAGCCAGCATAATAAATTGATCCTATTCTGGCATAAGCAAATCCTTTCCACCAATACGCCCATGCTTTTAATGTAGCTTTTTTGGTTGCACCATCGGCTGCAAAAGTTATTTGATTAACATTTGCTAAAATAAAATTACAAGAACTAATCATAGAGTACATATATGCCCACTCATAAAAAAGGGGATTTTGACCCTGGTTAGAGTTTTGATTAACCAACCGAATCATGTCGTACTGTTTCTTGGGTGAGTTTGGGTTTATAACCACTGTTCCATTATCTAACGTAACGGCATCAGGGCAGCCAAGCTGGTTTGTAAAAGCATTAGCCGCTTCCATACCAATGGCATCTCCCATCATTTCATGAAATCCAATAGCACCAGACCAGAAGAAACCATATACGCCATCGGAATGTTTAAGATCTCTGAAACCGTTTCTGTATATACCACCTTGTGCAAAGGCAAGTATTCCGGCTTCAGTTAAAGCACTTTCGGGTACAGGTTGATTTGTGTTTTTTATATCTAATTGCTTTTTACATGATATGATGCAGCTTAGTAGTAAAAATGTAAAAAGTAAATTTTGTATTTTTTTCATAAAAAATAATTTATTTTATTAAAAGCCTATGTTTAAACCTACCTGGTATGTTTTTAAATTTGGAACGGTATTATGATCAACTCCTCTGTCAAATGCCGAATTTGACGAACCGGAACTAACTTCGGGGTCAAATCCCTGATATTTGGTAGAAGTAAATAAATTACGCCCTGTTAATACTAATTGCAATCTATTAAAGCCTTTAATTTTTATAAATTTTGCAAAATCAAATGCCATAGATAGGTTACGCAGCCTTAAAAAAGAGGCATCTTCATAAAAATAATTTCGGGTGCCATTGGCTTGTACATTTGCATATACACCTCTATAAAAAGAAGCATATGCTTCCGTTACCCCATCAACTGTAAATGGTTTTGCATAATCTTTGTGTATCCCATCCCTGTACATCCACTGCCTTGTTTGATTATAAATATGGCTTTTGTAAATCCAATCCCATTGCATAGAAAATTGAATAAAATTTTTATATGAAAGTTCATTAATGAATGACATATTGAATTTTGGATTAGGATCTCCTAAAGCAACTTTTTCGGGAGTAACAAAAGGTATTTTTGTTACCTTATCTACAACCCATCCATTGCTTGCAACGGTATAAAGCCCATGGGAGGCAGCTGGTATATAAGGTTCGCCTTTAGCATTTGTTTGTGTAATACTGGTAATCATATTGTTGCCATATAATTGCCCAATTTTTTCACCAGCCCTTAAAATATAATTACTACTTCCTGCATTAGAAATAACAATAATTTCAGCTCCCCCTTTTACAGATTCTATCTGAGAAGTTTGTTTGCTGTAATTGGTAGTAAAATTCCAATTGATATTTTTACTGTTTAACACAGTTGCATTTATAGATGCCTGAATACCATTAGAAGATAATCCGAAAGCATTATCCAAAACTGTACCTATTCCAGAACTTGGTGGTGCATCTACATTATAAATTGCATTATCGGTACTTCTGTCCCAATAAGTTGCAGATAAATTAATAGAACTTAACCATCTCCCTTGAAATCCTTTAAATGTCATATCAATACCCAATTCCATCTCTTTAGAAATTTCCACGTTTAAATTTGCATTTGGGTTATTTACTCTTGTAGTAAATCCAACAGTATTTCCAATATTTGCTGTACCTAAGGTTGGAAATCTGTCAAAAGCCCTTGGTTGAATACCAGCCTCGCCATAGGCAGCTCTTAATTTAAATTCTGGCATGATTGTACTCATCTTACTTTTCTTCCAAAAATCCAATTGAGAAAGCCTTACATACACATCTCCTCTTGGAAATGTAGCTGCTTTTCCCCCTTTTCCAAAGGCCGATGAATAGTCGCTTCTTACTCCACCAGATATACCTGCCCAATCTCCAATCTCAAAACGCTGATTTACCAAGTAACCGTAGGTAACAAATTTTTCCCGGTAATCTGACTCAATTCTATACGTCACCATTTGGCTTGCAGTGTATGGGGTATAAAACGGTGCGTCGCCTCCCCAGGTTATATATTGCTGAAAATCATTTTTTCTATAATCAAATGCTAATTGTGTACTTGTTTTTATTGGCAGGTTAATGTTAAAGTCTTTTTTAAAATCGGTATTAATAGTAGCTGTGGTTATAAGGTTTTGAAAAAATGTTCTGTACCTGAAATTATCTATAGAACCCGAAGTGCCAACTGCACCTGGTGAATAATAATTACCAGTCCACCTTCTTGCACCATTCCAAAATAAATAACTCGGATTATTATCCTGTGCAGCTACATCGTATTTAACATCCTGAGTTTGATAATTCATTCCATATTTAGTGTCTAACTCTACAAACCGGTTAAGTTTGTAATTTAAATTGAAATTTTGTACAATATCAATTTTGTTATCCAAATTGCTTGAATATTGGGTTCTGTAGTTAGGGTTATATCCATTTACACCAGATGCATCTCCAAAATAATAACCATAATCCCCGTTTGGCATTTTAGTTTGATAGTCTGCAAATGGCCTTGAATTGTTTAATGCAAACATAATACCTCTGCCTGTTTGATCATTTAAGGTATTTTTTGTGTAAACCAATTGAGTTGAGGACCTGAATTTTAAATTTTTGGCCAAACCGATACCGATATTAGACGTTAGATTTGAACGGGAGAAATTTCCGTTATTTTTAAACGTACTTTGCTGGCGGTTATCCGATAATGAGAAATTGAAATCTAAATTTTCTTTTGCACCAGATAAGGTTATTGCATTATTCATTATAGTTGCAGGTATATAAAACTCCTTAAAATGGTCATAATATTTAAGGTTATTTGTTCCGTACGGCTTATTAATTAATGTTAATGGAGAGTTTAAATCTATCAACACATTTTCTCTAAAAACATTAACGTTAGGGTCTAAATTTATGGGGTTACCCGAACCTCCAACAATATCGCCACTGGCATTTGTAGTAAAGCCATGAAATCTTGCTTTTTCAACATTGCCAACATTAAGCATTTTATTTGTTGAAATATTGCTGGATATATCAATTTGGGTTTTTCCCATTTTTCCTTTTTTGGAAAATAACTGAATAACTCCATTTGCACCTTGTGCTCCATAAATGGTTGCAGATGCTGCCCCTTGCACAACTTCTACCCTTTCAATATTGGTTAAATCAAGTGAATTTAAATCAGTAGCCCGTATTTCAATACCATCCAACATAACCATTGGTAATGTACCCCTGTTTATAGTGTTAATACCTCTTAATAAAATATTAACAGGCCTGCCTGGAGACCCGTTAGTGCTACTAATTTGAGCACCAGCAATTTTTCCAACTAAAGCCTGGTCAACAGAAGCTGTCATTCCACCGGGTAATCTATCTGCAGTTATTGATTCTACAGAAATGCCCAATTTCTTTTTACTGGTTGCTACGCCTACACCTGTTACCACCACTTCACTCAAAGCTTTGTTATCTAATTCAAGTTTTACGTCTGCTATAGTACCGCTTACCGTAAAGGTTTTTGGCAAATAGCCAACAAAAGATACCGAAATAGTCGTTTTACCAGCAGGAAGTTTAATGGTATATGTGCCATTTTCTAAAGTTAAAGCGGCTCCGCCGCCTTTTACTAAAACCGTTGCACCTGATATTGGTACACCCGAAGCATCTGTAACTTTACCCGTAATTTGCGTTTGAGCAAATACGCCCTGAAGAAACAGCAGTAAACAGCTGATCGTCAGAAAACAATGTTTTCTCATTTAGTTTGGTTTTTTAGTTAAAAAATTATTAATTGTTTTAAACGGCTCTGCAATATGGGCAAAATAATTTATAAAATGTTGCATTGGTTAAAAAAATGTGTATAAAATACGCAGTTCTTATTTATTGAATTTTATTGTAAAATAAGCTTCGTTGCTGCTTATACGTTACTTTAAGTATCTTGCAATCAAATAATTAACTATGGCTGGTACAATTAAAGAAATAAAAAAAGTAACTACCAACACCCTGCAAAAAATGAAAGCCTCTGGGGATAAAATTGCTATGATAACGGCTTATGACTTTTCTTTTGCAACTATTTTTGATGCAGCAGGTATTGATATTATTTTAGTGGGCGACAGTGCCAGTAATGTAATGGCCGGCCACGTTACCACGTTGCCCATTACACTGGATCAAATGATCTATCATGCACAAAGTGTGGTAAGGGCAAGAGAAAGAAGTTTAATTGTTTGCGATATACCCTTCGGCTATTACCAATCCAACTCAGATATTGCATTAGCATCGGCCATAAGAATAATGAAAGAAAGTGGTGCTAACACTGTAAAGTTAGAAGGTGGTGAAGAAGTATTGGACTCTGTAAAAAAAATTGTAAGTGCAGGCATTCCGGTTATGGGGCATTTGGGTTTAACACCACAATCGATAAACAAATTTGGTACCTATGTAGTACGGGCAACCGAAGAACAGGAAGCCAATAAATTAAGAAAAGATGCATTGGTTTTACAGGAAGCTGGATGTTTTGCTATTGTGCTGGAAAAAATTCCGGCAGCTTTGGCAAAAGAAGTTACCGAAAGTTTACACATACCCACCATTGGTATTGGCGCCGGTGGCGATTGCGACGGTCAGGTTTTAGTAATGCATGATATGCTGGGCATTAATACCGAATTTAAACCACGTTTTTTGCGCCAGTATTTAAATTTAAGTGAGCAAATTACTGGTGCAGTGCAGCAATACATCACTGATATTAAGAGCAAAGATTTTCCCAACGAAAACGAACAGTATTAGGAAGACAAAAGACCACTGACCACGGTAGCGTCTGCAATTGATGTCGTCTGTGGTTCGTTGTCAATAGTATTATCTTAACTACCTTTACCGGCAAATTAAGTCGCATGAAATTCCTTTCTCAATTAAAGATTCAAAAAAATAATAACGGCGTTTCCACCGGTTTGCTTTGGCCAAAAGCTAAAGGCGAAAAAATAAACTCCTTCTCCCCTGTTGATGGTAAACTGATTGCTGCCGTAACTGGTGCCGATAAAAATAATTACGATACTGTAATTGCAAAAGCACAAACTGCATTTGCGGTATGGCGGCAATGGCCTGCACCAAAGCGTGGCGAAATTGTAAGGCAGGTTGGTGAAGAACTAAGAAAAAATAAACAGGCACTGGGTGAGCTGGTAAGTTATGAAATGGGTAAGAGTTTACAGGAAGGCTTAGGCGAAGTACAGGAAATGATTGACATCTGCGATTTTGCAGTTGGGCTTTCCCGCCAGTTACATGGCTTAACTATGCATAGTGAAAGGCCCGGGCACAGAATGTATGAACAATATCATCCTTTAGGAATTGTGGGTGTAATATCTGCTTTTAATTTTCCGGTGGCAGTATGGAGCTGGAATGCAGCTTTGGCATGGGTTTGCGGCGATGTATGTGTGTGGAAGCCCAGTGAAAAAACACCATTGTGTGCTATCGCCTGTCAAAATATTATTCAATCGGTGTTTAAAAAAAATAATGTACCCGAAGGCGTTAGTAATATAATTATTGGTGGCAGCAATGTGGGAGAATGGATGAGCAACGACCCACGAATGCCTTTAGTTTCTGCAACAGGCAGCACAAGAATGGGTAAAGCAGTGGGTAAAGCAGTAGGAGAAAGATTAGGAAGAAGTTTATTAGAGCTTGGTGGTAACAATGCTATCATCATTACAAAAAATGCAGATTTGGATATGGCATTAATTGGTGCCGCATTTGGTGCAGTAGGTACCGCAGGGCAAAGATGTACCTCAACCAGAAGATTAATTGTTCATGAATCGGTGTATAATAAATTTAAAGAAAAATTAGTGCATGCATACGGGCAATTAAAAATTGGTAATCCGCTTAACGAAAAAAATCATGTGGGGCCGTTGATTGATAAAGATGCGGTGAAAATGTATTTAGATGCCATTGAGAAATGCAAAGCCGAAGGTGGTAAATTTATTGTAGAAGGTGGTGTAATAAAAGGTAAAGGATTTGAAAGCGGCTGCTATGTGCAACCTTGTATTGCCGAAGCAAAAAATAATTTTGCTATTGTACAGCATGAAACCTTTGCCCCAATTTTATATTTGATGAAATATAAAACTTTGGATGAAGCCATTGCTATGCAGAACGGCGTGCCACAAGGTTTATCCAGCGCAATAATGACTAATAACTTAAGAGAAGCCGAAGCATTTCTTTCGCAGACGGGCAGCGATTGCGGAATTGCTAATGTAAATATTGGAACAAGCGGTGCAGAAATTGGTGGTGCATTTGGTGGAGAAAAAGAAACGGGTGGCGGAAGAGAAAGCGGCAGCGATGCATGGAAAGTTTATATGAGAAGGCAAACCAACACTATTAATTATACTGATAAATTGCCTTTAGCACAGGGAATAAAATTTGATTTGTAGTTAAATTACAGCAGCCATTGTTTTATTTTCTATATTTATATTGATTTTTTTAGACAGATTACCAGCATGCCCCAAAGCTTATGTATGAAATTTACTTTTAAAAAAGTATTTGCAGTAATGCTGCTGCTTTTTGTAATGCAGCGTTCTGCTGCTCAAACTAAATATGGTGTAACGGCAGGAGTGGGTAAAACTTCTCTTTACAAATTTCCTTTTTCGCCAGAAGATTATAACCGCTATTCGCCTGCAACAGGTTGGTGGGCAGGTTTAACAGCCGATTTACCACTTACAAAAAACGGCCTAAATTTATTTGGCGCTGCCCTGTATAACCAAAAAGGTTATAAATATTCTATGAAAAAAGAAACAGGTGCTAATAATACTGTTAAAGATTCTGGCTTTGTTCAAAGTGTAAACTATGCCGATATTAATATTAACCTGCGTAAAAAATTTGTATTTAATGAAACCAATAGTTTTTTTGCAGGTACAGGGCCGGTACTCAGTTTTTTTGCCGGTGGTAAAGAAAAAATTGCCGTAAACTATTTTGGTACTGCACTGCCTCCTGTTAATAATACAAACAACAAACTTGTAAAAGGTACCGGCCCCGGAAAATATACACCCACATTTTTTAGCTGGAGTTTTGCTGCAGGTTTTGAAATTAACAACTTTTCCATCTTTCTAAATACCTGCATACCGCTTACTGATTATTACCAGGATGCACAAAATGGTGTAAAGCATAAAATAAAATCGTTTGGTATAAATGTTGGCTATACATTATTCAGCCATGTTAAAAAAGAATTTAAAAAAGAGAAAGATAAAACAGTTTACATACCTGTTGTTATCGACAGCCTTGGTGATGATGATGGCGATGGAATTGTAAATGTTAATGATAAATGCCCGGGGCATAAAGGCACATTAAAATATTTTGGCTGCCCTGTGCCAGATACTGATGGTGATGGAATAAATGATGATGATGATAAATGTATTACGTTAGCAGGCAGTATTGCAAACAATGGTTGCCCATCTTTCCCTGATACTATTAAACCAATTAAAAAAGATACCGCCTGCTACACTATATATTTTGAACCGGGCAAAAGTATCCTGCGTTCAGAAGGATATAATACACTTGCCATTGTAATAAAGTTGTTAAAAGAAAACCCTAAACTGGTAGCAGTATTTACCGGGCATACTGATAATGTGGGAAGTGTGGACGCTAATTATAAACGTTCGCTTGGCAGAGCAAGTGTTTGTGCCGATCATGTAGCAAGTTATTACATCAGTAAAGACCGTTTAACAATAGTTTCTTCAGGTAATAAAAAGCCTGCGGCAGATTTAAACGACCCCATGCTGCAATGGAAAAACAGAAGGGTGGAAATTTGCATATTTGAAAACAAATAATGATGTAACACCCGCTGCTACCATTTAACATACAAATAGCAAGCTGTATAATTTTCTTTACTAACTTTGAAAAAAAGTAAAAAAGTATATGAATAAAACTCTAATTGTATTTTTAATCTGCTCCCTTATTTTTACCCAAAGCCAGGCCCAAAAAGAAACCACACCCAATGGCTGGCACCTGATGGATAAAGAGACCGACGGTTATAATGGTGTTAGTGCCGCAAAAGCTTACAATTTTTTATCTGCAAAAAAACTTAAAAGCAAAACTGTTATTGTTGCCGTAATAGACAGTGGTATTGATACACTGCACGAAGATTTAAAACCTGTACTGTGGACAAACCCAAAAGAAATACCCGGCAATGGTATTGATGACGACCGCAACGGCTATATTGATGATGTACATGGCTGGAATTTTTTAGGAGGAAAAGATGGCCGTAATGTGGGTGAAGACAGTTACGAAGCGGCAAGGGTTTATCATGGCTTAAAAGCAAAATACGAAGGAAAAGAAAAAGAAGATATCAACCCGAAAGATGTTGCCGAATTTGAAAGCTGGAATAAAGCAAAAGCAAAAATATTAGGTGAAGGGGATAATGAACCCGGTATTGACCTGGTGGTATTAAAAAGGATGTTAGCCAGCACACAAAAAAGTGACAGCATTTTAAAAATTGCCTTGGCTAAAGAAGTATATACCGGTAACGAATTAAACGCTTTTATACCAGCCGACGCAGTACAGAAAACATCTAAAAATGCATTGCTGGGTTTAATGAAAGCTAATAATCAGTTAGACGCTACTAATAAAGAATTTGTAGAAGGCTTTTCAGAATTTGTTGCAGGAGAAGATAAAAAGGAAGTTTCTAAAAATACACCACCAAAAAATTACAGGCAGGAAATTGTGGGTGATGATGAAACCAATTTGAACGACAGGAATTATGGCAACAACGACCTGATGGCAAGCACACCAATGCATGGCACACATTGCAGCGGTATAATTGCAGCAGCACGTAATAATGGTAAAGGTATGGATGGTATTGCAGATAATGTACGTATTATGATGTTACGTGCAGTTCCTGATGGAGATGAGCATGATAAAGATATTGCCAATGCTATTCGCTATGCAGTTGATAATGGTGCACTAATTATAAGCATGAGTTTTGGTAAAGATTTCAGTCCGCAAAAACAGTGGGTTGATGATGCCTTCCGCTATGCAGAAAGTAAAAATGTTTTATTAGTGCATGCAGCCGGTAATGATGCAAAAGATGTTGATACAGAAGATAATTTTCCCAGCCCGGTTTATATTAATGGTAAAGGCAGGGCAAGTAATGTAATAACTGTTGGTGCAAGCGGCGATACTAAAAATGGCGGACTTACTGCATCGTTCAGTAACTACGGTAAAAAAGAAGTAGATGTTTTTTCTCCGGGTGTAAGAATTTACTCTACGCTGCCCGGTGGTAACACTTACGGTAATTTACAGGGTACCAGTATGGCCTGCCCGCTGGTAGCCGGTATTGCGGCATTAACATTGGAGTACTTCCCCACCCTTTCGGCAAAGCAATTAAAATTTGTTATAGAAAAATCTGCAAAGCAGCCCGATTATAAAGTAAACAAACCTGGCAGCGATGGTGAAATGGTAAACCTTAGCGACATAAGTAAAACAGGCGGTATAGTAAATGCATACGAAGCATTAAAATTAGCCGCCACTTTAAAAGGCGAAAGAAAAACACCCAAAGTTGTTTTACCAAAACCTAAAATGATAAAAACAAAAAAAGGATAAAAATTTTAAAAACTTCCGAAGCAATAAAACTTCGGAAGTTTTTTAGGAGCTATTTATACTTGGTATTTTTTGTTGTTTTACATGCAAAATCTTTTAGCCCATATAAAAAATTATTCCCCGTTAAGCACCGAAGCTCAACAGGCGCTGCAGGATTGTTTTGAAAAAAATTCATTTTCCAAAAATGAATACTTACTTACACAGGGACAGGTAAGCAGGCATTTATATTTTTTAGAAAAAGGGGCAACAAGAGGATTTTACAATTTGGATGGAAAAGAAATAACACACTGGTTTGGTTTTGAAAATGATTTTGTCACTTCCTTTCACAGTTTTATTACCGGCGAAGCGGCGGTAGAAAATATTCAGTTAATAGAAGGAAGTATTTTATGGATGATCTCAAAAGAAAATTTAACTGAGTTGTTTAATAAGTATCACGAAATAGAAAGATTGGTAAGAATTGTTTATGAAAAATATTATATAAGGCTGGAAGAAAGGTTTGTAAATGCACAGTTTAAAACTGCCAGTGAGCGTTACGAAAATTTATTGCTGCATACACCACATATTGCAGAAAGGGTACCCTTGGGCTTTATAGCCTCTTACCTTGGCATTAGCCAGGAAACATTGAGCAGGATACGAAGTAAGTTTTAACATTTGCATTGTTGCTTTTTGATAAATGTCAAAAGTTTAAGGCATGCATACAAATAGTTTTGTTCTATAAAAAAATAATTATGGAACAAAAACAAATTCAACCGCCTTCTGCTGCTTTTATTGCCGCTTCGTGGCTTGCTTTATTTATTGGCGCTATTGCTTTTATTATTGGCTTATGGAATGCCAATATGCAACTGAATGAAAAAGGGTATTATTTTACTGTATTAATGTTTGGTCTTTTTGCCTCCATCTCTGTGCAAAAAGCAGTACGTGACCAGCTTGAAGGAATACCAGTTACCAACCTGTATTATGGTATTGCGTGGTTTGCCACACTGTTATCAATAGTATTACTTACGGTGGGTTTATGGAATGCCGAACTGGAAAAAAGTGAAAAAGGATTTTATGCGATGTCTTTTGTATTAAGTTTATTTGCAGCAGTTGCCGTACAAAAAAATACCAGGGATGTAAGGGCATCAAAAGCAAACGAGCCGTTTTAATTATTTGTATTTACAAAACTGGTAATAATAAAAGGCTGTTTCAAAAAAAATGAAACAGCCTTTTAACTTTTATATTAAACCTTTACCCAAAAATTATTCATCAAAATATTCTGTACCATCGGCGCTAACATAACCCATTTTACCGGCAGCATTTTTTACCAGTAAAAAATTACCACCTCTAACTGATCTCACTTCAGTGTACTTTGGGGTTATCATTTTGTTATCTAAAAAATAATACCCTTTTGTTTTATCATTACCTGTTAAAACAAAACCACGGCCATCATCATACATAATATCTGCAAGGCTTGCATTAATAACATCTTTATTATTTAAATCTTTTAAAGTACTCATTCCATCTTTTGTTTCAATAAAA
>NZ_JANMUN010000091.1:0-24515 GCF_031391665.1 Ferruginibacter sp. | reverse complement strand
ATTTAATACAGCCACAGGTGGCGGTGGCGGCATTGATAATTTTGGATATAACGGTAATGCAAGTCCTGTTATTACCAATTGTATTTTTTATGGTAATACAGCAACAGACAGAGCAGGAGCAATGTACTGTTGGGGTGGTGGCAATGGCAATGCAAGCCCAACAATTTTAAATTCTGTTTTTGTCAACAATTCATCGGTAGATGGTGGTGGTATTGTTTCCGACAGAACAAATTTTGTTTCAGGAAATTCAGGGACGGCTAACCCAACTGTTCGTAACAGTATTTTTTGGGGTAATTCGGCCAGTGGCACGGGGCCACAGTTTTATATTTTGGGCGGTGCTGGTTTTACTGCCACTTTTTCTGCCATAGATATTAGCAATCAAAATGTGCCTCATACAATTACCGGGCCTGGTACAGGTAATATTTTTATTGCTCCTGCATTTGTAAATATTGCCAATGCTGCCGGTACAGACAACTGCTGGCTTACGAATGATGATGGTTTACATTTGCAAGTAGGCTCAACCGGTATAGATGCTGGTGATAATGCCGGTGTGCCGGTTTTTGATATCCGGAATTACAACAGAATTATAAATGGGGTTGTAGATTTAGGGCCTTATGAGTTTAATTCAACAGTACTTCCGGTTAGTTTAACTAGTTTTTTGGGCCACTCAAATGGAATGAGCAATATCCTTTTCTGGAGCGTTACTTCAGAAAACAATAACCGGCTATTTGAAATAGGTAGAAGTACTGACGGTATTTCATTTGAAAAAATTGGAGAAGTAAATGCCGAAGGCAACAGCAGTAGTGTAAAGCAGTACCAGTTTGTTGATGATAGGCTAATAGGTAAACAATACTATTATTACCGGTTAAAACAAATTGATGTTGATGGAAAATTTTCGTTAAGTAATACAATTTTACTAACTAACCCGGGTAAAAAACAGAATGTACTTGTTTTTCCCAATCCTGTGGTGAACAGCGCTACAGTTTTATTTCAGAAAAAATTATTATTGGGGGAAGAATTTTTATTGCTAAACAACTATGGTAAGTTGATTGATAGAATGATTTTTAAAGGAACATCAGGTACAATTAATTTAACTGGAAAAGTTTCTGGTTTATATTTTTTAGTAAGTCAAAAACTTGGAGTAATCATAAGTATTACTAAAATAAAATAGCAGTTACAGTGTTATGTTTCATTATCAATTCTTGTATTAGAACTTGCCACTGCCGTAAATCTTGCCTTAATTTTTAAGAAACGTTTTTCAAAATACTCGTACGATAACCAGGAGAGCAAAATAGTAGATCCAACTACAAATGTGTACACCACAATATATTTAAGTACTGGTGTAAGGTGGACATCTTTTAGCAACATGGCAGAAAAAAAAATGATCAGCGGGTGAATAACATACATACCGTATGATATCTTTCCTAAAAAATCAAAAATTTTAATATCAAGATTTACCAGCCTGTTTTTTACAGTTATTTGCCCAATTATAAGAATTACAGTTACGGCACTTACTATCTCATGATCAATTACTGAGGCAATATGAAATTTGTTGAGCAGTAAAAGTAAAATAACCATCCATGCAATGGCCTGTGCTAATTTGGAGCCTGCTATTTTTAAAAATAAAGCCTGTTGATTAAAATAATAAATAGCACCAAGGCTTCCTATCAGCATGCAGTCAAAACGAATAACATTAAAGCTTGCAGCAACTATTGTTTTCATGTAAAAAAAGTGAAAAAAACATTTCAATAATATAAACACAACAATAAAAGCAATCACAAAAACTTGCAACTTACTTTTTATTTTCTTTACTACCCATGGCCAGAATAAATAATATTGTTCCTCTACACCCAGCGACCAGTAATGCCTTAAATAGGGTAATGTTGATTCTGCTATAAATGGGATATTCTCTAAAATAAAGGGAAAGTTTGCTGCAAAAAATATATACAGTAAAAGTGTACCTCCGTTAAAATAAAGTTTAAAATAAAAAATTACAGCAACTGTTGCAGCTAAATACAAATAGTACAAAGGCCAAATCCGCAGCAGCCTCCTGAAATAAAAATTTTTGATGTTTATTTCCTGTTGCTTTTTTTCGGCCAATAATAAATAAGTAATAAGGAAACCACTTAATGCAAAAAATATAGTAACGCCAAACCCCGCCATGGCAAAACCTTTGGGCTTTCCATCTGCTAAAGTGCCAAAAAGATAAGGGCTTAAATTAAACCGGTCAAAATCAAGCGTAAGGTGAAAAACAACAACAGACAATGCAGCCAATGTTCTTAATCCGTTCAATCCGGGAAAGTAAATTGGTTTGCTGCTCTTCATTAAAATAATTTAGGGGTTATTTTGCTGATAAAATATTTGAAACGATTTTTAATTATTTTAATTGCAGCTTATCAAATAATAATTCTTCTTGCCTTTTTGTATTAATAAATATTTGTTGTGCAGCAACATAGAGCTTTCAATTTTCAACTCCGTGCCCACCACTTTTTTTCTGTTGATGCTTAGGCCGCCATTTTGTATCATCTTCCTGGCTTCACCTTTGCTGAAAAAAATATCGGTATCAACAAGTAAATCAATAACTGCAACACCTTCTTTTATTTTATAAGCAGGGTAATTGTTTTTCACAATGCCCTCCATAGTATTTAAATCGTCTTCACTTAAATCTTCGGCTGCAGCATTGGTATTGGCAAATAATTTATCAGTGGTTTCTATGGCTTTGTTATATTCATTTTGGCCGTGTACAAAAACAGTAATTTCTTTTGCAAGCATTTTTTGCAATATTCTTTTAGCGGCATCCTGTTTATGTTCGGCAATTAAAGCATCAATAGTTGCCTTATCTAAAAAAGTAAAAATCTTAATCCATCCTTCTGCATCAATATCATTGGCATTTAACCAAAATTGGTAAAACTGGTAAGGAGATGTTTTGACGGCATCTAACCAAATATTTCCTTTTTCTGTTTTACCAAATTTACCGCCATCTGCTTTTTTTATTAAGGGGCAGGTAAAAGCAAAAGCTTCGCCACCATCTTTTCTCCTTATTAATTCGGTACCGGTAACAATATTACCCCACTGGTCGCTGCCGCCCATTTGCAATTTGCAGTTTTTGTTTTTGTACAGCCAGTAAAAATCGTAACCCTGTACCAGCTGGTAGGAAAATTCTGTAAAGCTCATACCAGTTTCACCATCCAATCTTTTCTTTACACTGTCTTTCGCCATCATATAGTTTACGGTAATATGTTTTCCTACATCTCTTATAAAATTCAGGAAAGAAAAATCTTTAAACCAGTCATAATTATTAGCCATTTCAGCAGCATTTTTTTTGCTGGCATCAAAATCTAAAAATTTTTCTAATTGCGCTTTTACGCAGGCAACATTATGGTTTAAAATGTCTTCGCTTAATAAATTACGTTCCTCGCTTTTACCACTGGGGTCGCCAACCATGCCAGTGGCTCCGCCAACAAGAGCAACCGGTTTGTGCCCTGCTTTTTGTAAATGAATTAATAGAATAATGGGCACTAAACTGCCAATATGCAAACTGTCGGCAGTAGGGTCAAAGCCAATGTAAGCCGTTGTCATTTCTTTGTTTAACTGTTCTTTTGTACCCGGCATAATATCCTGTATCATGCCCCTCCATTGTAATTCTTCAATTAAATCTTGCATAAAAATTATTTATAAAACTTTGGGCTTGTTGTTTTCGTATTTATTATGTAAACATTTTGGCAAAAATGCTTATAAAAAATGATAAAACCACAGGTTCAGCAGGTTGCAAAACAATTTATCATCTTTAAAGCATCCAATTGATTATAAAAAGACTCTTTAAAATTGCGGCAAGATAAAAGGGGATAAGATATTGTATTTGCTGGCTATATATTGCTTAATTTTAATTGGAATATTAACACAATTTACCAAGTATTAATACGTTTAAGTCTATATCCTTTAAAATTCACGGCTAACCCCCAAATAATATTTATGAGATTATACGCCAAAACTGGTTTGTTATTGCTGTTACTTTATCCGGCAATTGGCTTTGCACAGTTTAGAAAATACTCCAACGAATTTTTAAATATAGGTGCAGGTGCAAGAGGTCTTGCAATGGGTAATGCACAAGTAGCTTCGGCAAATGATGCTACTGCAGGTTACTGGAATCCTGCTGGTTTAGTAGGCGTAAAAGATAACCCCAATCTTAATTTAATGCATGCCGATTATTTTGCAGGCATAGCAAAGTACGATTATGCAGCTCTGGCAATTCCCATTCAGGATAATAAAAGAACCATTGGTTTATCAGTGCTTCGTTTTGCCGTTGATGATATTCCTAATACGCTTTACCTGGTAGAACCGGATGGCAATTTTAATTACAGTAATATTAAAACTTTCTCTTCTGCCGATTGGGCATTTCTTTTTTCGTATGCACAAAGTATTAAAGCCACCGAAACTAAAAAAATAAGTTTTGGTGTAAATGCTAAAGTAATTTACCGTAAAGTGGGCACTTTTGCCACAGCCTGGGGCTTTGGTATAGATGCCGGTATTCAAATGCATGGAAAAAAAGGACATTTTGGTGTGGTGGCAAGAGATTTAACTACAACATTCAATGCATGGTCTTTTAAATTTACTGATAAAGAAAAAGAAGTGTTGTATTTAACTAATAATGAAATACCGGTTAAATCTACAGAACTAACGGCACCCCGTATAGTAATTGGCGGGGGTTATAATTTCAGGTTAGGCAAAGCAGTAAATCTTATGGCAGAAGCAAACCTTGATGTAACATTTGATGGTAAAAGAAATACAGTAATCAGCAGCAACCCGGTAAGTATTGACCCTCATGTGGGGCTGGAAGCAAACATAAAAGATGTGTTTTTTGTAAGAGGTGGTATTACAAATTTTCAAAAGGCTTTAGCCGATGGAGATACTACTAACAAAAAAGAAGTATGGATATACCAGCCCAGTGTTGGTGCAGGCTTTAAAGTAAAAAACGTGATGATAGATTATGCATTTACCAATCTTGCCAATCAATCAAATCCATTATATACCCATATATTTTCTTTACGTATAAATTTGGTGAAAAAAGAAAAAGAATAAAACTTAATTGAACCTGTTATGAAAAAATTTTTATTTACCGCAGTTATTTCTATGCTTGCTGTTGCAGGCTTTTCGCAATTAAATAACAGCTGGATAGACTATAATAAAACCTACTATAAATTTAAGCTAACTAAAGATACCCTTTGCCGTATTGCACAGCCGGTGCTGGCAACAGCAGGTTTAGCAAGTACTCCGGCACAAAATTTTCAACTTTGGCGTAATGGAAAAGAGGTAAGGTTATACACCTCTGTTGCTACGGGTACATTGGGTGCAGGCGACTATATTGAGTTTTGGGGAGAAATGAATGATGGTAAATCAGATAAGACCTTATACAGGGATACCGACTTTCAATTAGATGATAAATACAGTTTATTTTCTGATACTTCAACTTATTACTTAACTGTAAATACTTCGGGTGCCAATTTAAGATATACAGCAACAGCTAACCCTGTAGCAGGAAATGTTTTGCCAGCTGAAACGTATTTTATGCGTAGGGTAGAAGCCCATTACAAAAACCAAATAAACCGTGGCCTTACCTCTCCGTTGGGTGCCGAAAATGTTTATTCATCAGCTTATGATAAGGGAGAAGGCTGGACAAGCAGTGATATTAATACCTGCTGTGCGTTAAGTAATGTTTTTAATGGTACTAACAGGTTTGCAGGTGGCCCTGCCAACAGTGTTATGTTTACTGTAGCAGCATTTGGAAATTCGCCCCTTTTTACAAGAGATTTGGGTGCGAAAATTAATACAACCAATGTATTGCCGGCTGTAAATCCAATGCCTTATAACAATTATCATAAAGATACTGTACGTAATTTGCCTTTATCAATAATTACAAGCCCTTCATTTATTGGTGTGAGCATAAAAGGCGAAAATTCATCCAATGCTGCCAATGATCGTGTTGTTGTTGCTACTTTTTCTGTTACTTACCCCGCTACTTTTAATTTTAATAACGAAAAGAATTTTTATTTTGAATTAGCCCCTTCAGCTTCGGGTAATTATATTGTAATTGATAATTTTAATACTAACGGGCTTCAGCCAATATTATATGATGCTACTGATGGCCGCAGGTATTTAGGTGATATAACTACACCCGGTCAGGTTAAATTTGCTTTACCGGCATCACCCAGCCCTGTTAGAAAATTTAATTTAATAAGTCAGCATGAAACTAATATCAATCTTGTTGCCACAGTAACTTCTAAAACATTTTTAAATCTTTCTATTGCAGCAAACCAGGCCGATTATATTATTATCAGCAACCCGGCTTTGTATAATAATGGCGCAGGTGTAAATTATGTAGATCAGTACCGTCAATACCGCAGTTCGGTTGCAGGTGGCAGCTACAATGCAAAAGTGTACAATATTGATGAAATTACAGAGCAGTTTGCGTTTGGTATCAATAAGCATCCTGTAGCAATAAGAGATTTTGCACGCTATGCCGATCAGCAGTTTGCAGCCAAACCAAAATTTGTTTTTTTAATAGGAAGGGCCGTTACTTATAATGATTATAAAATTAACCAGGCAAGTCCCGATGCTGATAAACTTAATCTGGTACCAACATTTGGCTGGCCGGCTTCAGATATTTTACTGGTAAGCAACCCCGGTACAGCCGTGCCGGTTATTCCTGTTGGCCGTATTGGTGCCATAAACGGAAATGAGGTAGCCAATTATCTCGAAAAAATGAAAGAGTACGAGTTGGTACAAAAATCAACTACCCAAACTGTTGCTAACAAAGCCTGGATGAAAAATATGGTTCATATTTCAGGCGGAATAGATAGTACTGAAACAGCTGCTTTTAGAGGTCATTTAAATCGATATAAAGTTGTAGCAGAGGATACATTATATGGTGCTAATGTAGAAACTTTTGCGAAATCGGGTACGGGTGCAGTGCAGGAAGCAAACAGTAACCGTATTGATCAACTGTTTAAAGAAGGCTTGGGCTTTATGACTTATTTTGGCCATTCATCTGCTAATACACTGGCATTTAACCTCAGTAACCCTGATACCTATTTAAACCAGGGTAAATACCCTTTCTTTAATGTTAGTGGTTGCAGTGCCGGTAATTTTTACAGCTTCGATCCTAACCGTATAGCCGGCAGTATGTCTTTATCAGAAAAATATATTTTTACCAAACAAAAGGGGAGTATTGCTTTTTTTGCTGATACCCATTTTGGCATAGAGCCATTCCTTGATTATTACAACACCAGTTTTTACAATGAATTTTGTAAAAAGAATTATGGAGGTACAGTTGGTGACCAAATTAAAAAAATAACGCAGAATTTGGGAGGTACCAATCCATCACTTGATTATTATACCAGGATACACCTGGAAGAATTAGCATTGCATGGCGACCCGGCTTTAAGGATTTATGCTCATGCAAAACCGGATTATATAATAGAAGAGCAACTGATAAAAATAAGCCCTTCAATAATTTCGGTTGTGGATAACAGTTTTAACCTTAATGTTAAAATGCTGAATATCGGCATGGCCATTAATGATTCCATGAGGGTTACGGTAAAGCGTAAATTGCCTAACGACAGTATTAAAGTTTTATACAGCCAGCTTATCCGTGCGATAAAATACAGCGACTCGGTAGTTTTAGTGGTACCCATAAATCCCGGAACTGATAAAGGACTAAATAAAATAATTGTTACACTTGATGTAGATAACAGGGTGTCTGAACTTTCTGAAATGAACAATGGCGCAGAAAAAGAATTTTATATTTACGAGGATGAATTGCGCCCTGTCTATCCTTATAATTTCTCTATTGTTAACCAGCAGAACCTTACTTATACTGCAAGCACAGCAAATCCTTTAGGGGCAATGCGCCAGTATGTAATGGAAGTTGATACTACAGAATTATTTAACTCATCGTTTAAAAAATCATTTAATGCATCTGGTGTTGGAGGTGTGGTGGAATTTAAACCCACCAATATAACTTTTACCGACAGCACAGTGTATTACTGGAGAACTTCAATGGTGCCCATTGGTAACGCAGTAATAATTTGGAACACCGCATCTTTTGTGTATTTACCTGCAGCTACCAATGGTTGGAACCAATCTCATTTGTTCCAGCATTTTAAATCGGGCTACACTAATATGACGTTAGACAGCGCCTCAAGAAATACAAAATTTAATCCCAGAATATCTGCAATAGTTACTAATAATGGAATGTTCCCTACAAGTTTGTCCGAAGGTAATGAGTTTAATTTGCAGATAAATGGGGCACAGTATATTCAGGAAGTTTGTGAAGGACAAACTTTTGTCTTCACTTTGTTTAACCCTGCTTCGCTGAATCCTGTAATAAATGCATTACCTGGCTCGCCTGGTAGATGGGGAAGTGTAAATCCATGTTCAGCAACAACACAATATGATTTTGCGTTTCCGTACAATAATAATCCTACTTTAGCTGCAGGTCTTTTAAACCGTAAAAAGATAAGGGATTTTATGGATTCGATTCCTTCCGGTTATTATGTAGTTTTAAGAATTACAATGTCAGATCCTAATGGTTATCCATTTTATCCGTGGACGTATGCGCAAGATTGGAAACTGCAGGATGAAGCGGCTTATGGTGTTGGTAATTCTTTAACTACCAAACTTAAAAATGCTGGCTTTGCGTTGGTTGATTCTTTTAGCAGGCCCCGTTTATGGACCTTTGTTTACAAAAAAAATGATAACAGTTATACACCTAATTTTGGCTTTAATAATGGAACTGAAAAGCATAATTATGAAACTACCATTTTTGGCAAGCAGGCCGAAGGAACAATCAGTTCGCCTGTTTTTGGGCCATCAAAAAAGTGGGAGTTTTTGCACTGGCGTGGTGGCAGCCTGGAAAATCCAACTGCTGATATAACTAATCTAGAAGTATACGGAATTAATAATGCCGGTACATCAACACTGTTAAAAACTATTACTGCAGCAAAGGATACCACTTTAGACTTTGTTGATGCAAACCTGTATCCTTACTTACAGTTAAAAATGTATAACAGCGATTTTAGTGTGGCTACACCTTATCAATTAAACTACTGGCGTGTTAACGGGCAGATAGTTCCCGAAGGTGCTGTGGCAGGTAATATATTGTATCAAATGAAAGATACTGTGGATCAGGGAGAAATAATTGATTTTAAAGTGGCCTTTAAAAATATAAGCCCTGCAAAGTTTGACAGCGCAATGAAATTTAAAGCGGTGATTACTGATTATAATAATCAACCACATCCTTTAACTGTTCCCAATGGTAAAATACTTGTAGCAGGCGATACACTTAGTATTCAGTTTAAAATTGATACTAAGGATTACCCCGGTAACAATACTTTATTTGTGGATGTTAATCCTAACAACGATCAGCCGGAACAATTGCATTTTAATAATGTGTTGTTTAAAGATTTTTATGTTAGGCCGGATAATTTTAATCCTTTGCTTGATGTAACTTTTGATGGGGTACATATTTTAAACAAAGATATTGTAGCGGCTAAGCCACACATCTATATAAAACTAAAAGACGAAAGTAAAACGCTTGCCTTAACAGATACCGCATCAATAAAAGTACAGGTTCGTTATCCTGATAATACTTTGCATAGCTATAATTTTGGTGATACTATGCGTTTTAACCCTGCAAATTTGGGCAGCGGTGAAAACAGTGCCAGCATTGATTTTGCTCCATACTTTACTCTTGATGGCGAATATGAATTAATTGTTTCGGGTAAAGATGTAATTGGTAATAAAGCAGGTACACTGGATTATCATGTAATGTTTAGTGTTATTAACAAACCAATGATATCAAACTTGCTTAACTATCCTAATCCGTTTACAACATCTACTGCATTTTTATTTACAGTAACCGGCAGCGAAGTACCGCAAAATATAAGGATACAAATTTTAACCATTACGGGTAAAGTGGTAAGAGAAATAACTAAAGACGAGTTAGGCCCGTTGCATATTGGAAGAAATATTACCGATTTTAAATGGGATGGAACTGATATGTACGGTCAAAAGCTGGCAAATGGGGTTTACCTGTACAGGGTACTTACCAATCTTAATGGAAAATCGTTAGAAAAATACCAGGCAGATGGTGATAAAACCGATAAGTATTTTAACAAAGGATATGGTAAGATGGTGCTTATACGTTAACAGGCAATAATTTTATTTATACGAGGCTGCAAATAAAGCAGCCTCTTTTTTATTAAAAAAATTTTAAATAAAATTTAATGTTTCAGGTATTTATTTTCTATTTTGTCTATTTGTTTTATAATACTATTGGCTATTATTTCATGAGCTTTTAAATTTGGATGAGCATCAACAAGAATACTGTCTTTTCCGTTAAATCTCCAATGATTAAATTCTTTAGAATAATTTTTGGTTGCACTGAGTTTTAGATAATTGCCTAAGGCAGAATCAGCTTCGGCATAATAAACAGTGTTATCCGAAAACAGTTGATGAGATTTTTTTGAGTATTCAATATCCCCCATATTCAAGACAATTATTTTTGTTCCATAATTATCTGCTATTTGCTTAATGCTGTTGTATGCAAATTTTTCTGCAAGGGCTGCATTTGTTGCAGGTTTAAAGCGGCTTCCGGTCAGCGTCAGTATTTTATTTTTTTGATACAACCAATCTTCCTTTAAATAGAATGAAATTCCTTTTGTGAATAAAAATTTTAGAAAATTATTATTGTACTGGTTTTTAATTTGTGTAGCATCTAAGTTAAAAGCTTGTGTTTTAAAAGCAGGATATTCCAAACTATATTTATCTGCGATTAAGGAAAAATATGGAGTAGGCAAATATGCATAATAATTAGGGGCATATACATTTAAACTTCTGCCCGCCAACCATTGGCTGTACTGTACAACTAAATACTTTGGCCTGTACTCTGGCAGTAGTTTTTCTGCAAGAATTAGCATGTGTGCAAGGCCATAACTGCAAACTCCTGCATTTATATAAGTAAGGTTTTTTTGTTTTGCTGTAATATGGCAAAATGTTTCCTCAGCAAAACATGCATCACCATAAGTAAATGAACATCCCAGAAACAATAAATCAACCTTACCGGGTATATTGTGTTTTAATGAATCTGACAACGGAACTCTAAATCCATTTTGATCATAAGCCATAGGTATTTTTTCACCGATAGGAAAAGTATGAAAAGCTTTCGCATTTGGAACAGGCTTAAACCCAAGTGTATCGTCGGTTTGGTGAGCAATACCTTCCCAACCCCTTTTTTTTTCTGCTGTTAAATATTCAAACAATTTATACGACCGGTAAACTATTGTATTAAAATATACAAATGCAATTATGGAACCAGCAAAAATCAGTGAGAAAATTATTCCCCCTCTCCAGCGGTTAAAAATATTGAAGGACCAATATTTTTTATACAATACGGAAATTGTTAAAACTGCTGAATAAAATCCAGGAATATATTTTGCCGGAGCGATGCCGACCTTTTGAATAACCATGTATAATATGCCAAATGGCAAAGCCCAAAAAACAGAGAGTATAATTAAAGTCGACAGTTTTTTCATCAGCTTTATATGCTTTTGTATTTTGGGCCTTGCAATAAAAATAGTATTTAATAATTTAAAAATTATGAGTTTTAATTTTACTGCTGCCAATCCTGTTTCCGTTCAGTTTTTTTTAAAATAAAAATTCTCCTGTTACTATCTTTCATTTGCAAAATTTACCAGCCCTTATTCATTAACTTTGCAAAAAAAATACATGGCTAAAATAGCTATCAACATAGCAACCGGCAGTTTGCAGCAAAACGAAATTATTGTAGGCATCGATTTAGGCACAACCAATAGTTTGGTGGCCATTATACATCCCGAAAGTAAAAAACCTGTAGCGCTGAAAGAGCATAACAGCAGTTCACTGGTACCTTCAGTTATTCATTTTGGTAAAGAAGGAAATTTGGTTGTAGGAGATGAAGCAAAGCAATATTTAATTACTGACCCGGCACATACTATTTTTTCAGCAAAGCGGTTGATGGGTAAAACATACAATGATGTAGCAGTAAATGCATCTTCTCTTGCCTATAAAATTATTGATGATGAAGGCAGGCTGGTAAAGGTTCAGGTAGAGGATAAATTTTATTCTCCTGTAGATCTGTCGTCGCTTATTTTAAAGCAATTAAAAACACAGGCCGAACATATTTTAAAAACCACCGTTAGCAAAGCAGTTATTACTGTGCCTGCATATTTTAATGATGCACAGCGCCAGGCTACAAGAGATGCCGGTAAATTAGCAGGGCTTGATGTGTTGAGAATTATTAACGAACCTACTGCTGCCAGTTTGGCTTATGGCTTTGGTTTACATAAAGACGATTTAAAAACAATTGCGGTATATGATTTTGGCGGGGGTACTTTTGATATTTCTATCCTCACCATCAACAATGGCATATTTGAAGTATTGGCCACCAACGGTGATACATTTTTAGGCGGCGATGATTTAGACATGGCTATTGTTAATCACTGGATAACAAAAAATAATTTTTCTAACAGTGACGAAACAATCCAGCAACAATTACGGATAGTAGCAGAAAATGCAAAAAAATATTTATCAGCTGCTGATAATTTTTTTGCAACTTTTAATGATAAAAATATAATACTCACAAAATCTGAATTACAGGAAATAATAAAACCAATTATTGATAAAACAATAGTTTGCTGTACTAATTCATTAAAAGATTCAGGGATAACAAAAAAGGAAATTGATGAAGTAATAATGGTAGGCGGCAGTACCCGAACTCCATTGGTTAAACAAATGGTGAGCAATTTTTTTGGCAAACCGGTTAACGATAGTGTTAACCCCGATGAAGTGGTAGCATTAGGTGCCGCAATACAGGCTGATATTTTAGCTGGTAATACAAAAGGTTTTTTACTGTTGGATATTACACCACTGTCATTAGGATTAGAAACAATGGGAGGTCTGATGGATGTGTTGCTGCCACGTAACAGCAAAATTCCTGCAAAGGCTGCAAGGCAATATACTACTTACAAAGATGGACAGAGTGGAATGAAGATTGCAGTTTATCAGGGCGAAAGAGATATGGTTACGGATAACCGAAAACTGGCCGAATTTAATTTGTCGGGCATACCCGCAATGCCTGCAGGTATGGCAAAAGTAGAAGTGAGCTTTTTAATAAATGCAGATGGCATACTGGTGGTAAATGCTAAAGAATTAAGAAGCGGTATTGAGCAGTCTGTGCAGGTAAAACCACAATATGAGCTAACCGATGAGGATGTTGAAAAAATGCTTTTAGATTCTATGCAAAATGCACAAAAAGATATTGCTAACAGGGCATTGGTAGAAGCAAAAACAGAAGCAGAACAACTATTGCAAACCACTGAAAAATTTATTCAGAAAAATATTTCCGAATTAACAAAGCAGGAACTTAGTGAAACTTCACTGGCAATGCAGGCTTTGCAATTATCATTGCAAATGGAAGATAAAAATTTAATTCAAACAAAAACTGAGGAACTGAATAATATTTCGAGGCCCTATGCAGAAAGGATTATGGATGGCGCTATAAGTAAATCTATGAAAGGCGAAATGATGGGTAAATTTAGAAACCTGTAGTTTAATTTATTAAAAATAGTTACTTGGTATACATTTTTTAAGAGCGTATAAAAACTACTAATCGTTTTCAAATTAATGCTTAAATATAATCCCAAAATCTCAAACTTTACTTTTGAAGCTATAGCGTTGTTGGCTATTTTGAGTATATATTTTTGGTTGTTTTTGCAGGTTGGCAGCAATTACCTGCCGGTGTGGAGCGATGAATTTTTTTATTATACGAATGCATATTCTTTTTTTGAGAACAATACACTGCAGGCAGCCTTAACTTTTAACGGAAGCGGGAGCAGGTTAATTGGTGCCGATGCTCATGGTTTTGCTTATCCATTGTTAAATGGCGGCATTGCAAAAATATTCGGGTGGCATACTTTAAATTTTATCTATACAAATTTTTCTTTTGTTGCAGCATCGTTAGCATTAATCTGGTTTCAAAAAAATATGTCTTCCCGCCAAAAATTTTTAATAACCATTTCCGTTTTATGCTTTCCTTTTTTTGCGCTCTTTGGGTTTACTTACATGCAGGAGAGCATACATATTCTTTTTGCCATAACCAGCAGTTTTTTAATTTATAAAATTTACAAAACCGGGCAAAATAAACATTGTATAATATTTGTGTTGATTATTTTGATAGCTGGAGTATTCAGGCCTTTGTGGTTTTTTTGGTTAATTGGGTTAATACCATTTGCAAAAAATAAATTACAAAAAAGCGCCTTTATCTTTATTTTTTTAGCAGGTATTTTAGCTTCATTTGCCTTTACTTATTTTTTTACTGAGGCTGTTCCTAACTATTTTTCCTCTATAATTAATTTAATACAGCAGGGTAATTTTATTGCGGCATTCACTTCATTGGTAAAGCATTTTACTTATAATATTTATGCTTATTTTTTTTCGGCAAATGATGCATTGATTTACCTGCCGGTTAAGTATTTAATAATGCTGCCTTTAATTGTTTTTATTGTAAAAGCAGTTAAGTATAAATCTAAATTATATACTTCAATTGCTTTTATTGGAGCCATAAATTTTTTGATGCTGTTTTTATTTTATGATGTTTTTAAATGGAGGGAGATACGTGTTTTGGCTCCATTCTTTTATTTTTCTGTATTTTATTTGATAACTGAAACGGGACAGTATTTTAAATACATCCTGGTTGTTGTTTTAGCTGTACTTTTTATTTTAACACTGCCTTTAACAAAGCAATGGATACAGGGACGTAACATACATTTTGCAGAAGAGGTTAACAGCAGTAAGGCTGCATTTGACTTTATTGCACAAAAAGCAGAAGGCGGCAAGGTGATATTTATAAATTATACACCAGCTGATTCTTCCCTGGATTTGATTCAGCTTCCTGTAAAAAATATAACGAACCATCCGATAAGGTATATTGCCCCATATTACAATTCAAAAAAGATGGTGTACGATTATATTTTGAATAAACCCGATGCTGCCTCAAAGGATGGTGTTTTAATTTCAAACAAATATTATCAATTACAAAACATTCGACGACCATAATAAAATAAAAGAATAATAATAGTATAATTTTATATAATGATCAGGTACTTAAAAAAAACATTTTATTTTTCAAAAACTGATTTGATAGTTGGCGGCAGTTTAATGTTGATTTTAATTTTTTATTACGCAGTAATACTTACTGGCAGAATTGCAACAGACCTGCAACCTCATGCAAAAATGGCGTATGGTTTTGCCCAAGAGCATGTGAAGCTGCCTGCAAATTTTTTATATTTTTTTCTTGTTGCCTTATTCAGTGGTTTTTCCGGGCACTACGTTGTGTATTATATACCAACTGTTTTTTTATTGTGCAGCGCAATAACAGCTAAATATTTTATCACAAAAAATTATTTAACCCAATATTGTTTATTCCCTGACAAAAAAGTAAAATATGCCTACTTACTTGCAACAGCAATGCTGTTTATTTTTGCAATACCCGGGGTTAATTATTTTTTGTCCAATGAGTTTTACATGGGACAATTGGTGCCAAACGTTTGGCACAATTCCACAATAATCTTTTTAATGCCGTTTAGTGTATTGCTCTATTTTAAATCATACGATTATTTGTTTTTACAAACAGAAAAATCCCGAAAGGAAAAACTGGTGATCTTGTTGCTAGTTTTAGCAAATGCTTTAATTAAACCCAGCTTTCTGTTTGCTTTATTACCATCTGTAGCAGTATATTTTTTGCTGGAGAATATTGTTGCTAAAAAGAATAAGATACCATGGGTTAATATTTTGCCGTTTTTTATCGGGGTAGTGGTTATTGCTATTGAATATTATCTTATTTATAAATTATATTTCGTAGGTAGCGCCGGAAATGAAAAAAATAAATCGGATGTTATAATAGCTCCTTTTGTTATCTGGAAAATATTTTCACCCAATTGCCTGGTTGCTTTTTTAACTTCTTGTTTTTTTCCTCTTGTATATATTATAATTACAAAAGGGCAGGTATTAAAAAACAAGTTAGTTCAATTTGCTGCTGTTAATTATGTTATGGGATTGCTTATCTGGATCTTTTTGGCAGAGGATGGAATTAGAAAATCTGACGGCAACTTTTACTGGCAGATTGTAGCGGTAAGTTATTTACTTTTTTTTACGCTTTTAATTGAGTTTGTCAATTCAGTCAGGTTAGGAACTATTACAAAAACAAGACAATGGTTAATTGGCGGAGCATTTTCACTTCATTTTATATGGGGCGTATATTATTGGCTAAAAATTATTATTTTTAAGGGTTATAGTTAATGTGTGTTATTTAATACATTGATCGTTGGTTTGAAATTTAAATTATGTTATTTTCTATAGTTATTCCGGTATACCAGGCCATAAATATTATTGATGAGCTTTTGTCAAGAATTAAAACAGCAATGCAATTTGCTGAAGGCGATTATGAAATTATACTGGTTGATGATGGAAGTGCTGATAACTCCTGGGATTCAATAGAAAAACTTGCGGCAGCCAACTCTTGTATTACCGGTGTTAAGCTAAGCAGAAACTTTGGCCAGCACCACGCTATTACTGCAGGTCTTGATTTTTGTAGAGGCGAATGGGTAGTAGTAATGGATTGTGATTTGCAGGATCGCCCCGAAGAAATAGAACGGCTTTATAGTAAGGCTAACGAAGGCTACGATATTGTTTTTGGAAGGCGTAATAATCGCACCGACTCATTCTGGAAAAAAACATTCTCTGTTATATTTTACAAAGTGTATAGTTATTTAACAGGAATAAACTATGATGGAACTATTGCTAATTTTGGTATTTACTCCAGTAAAGTAATTGCAGTAATTAAAAGTATGAAAGAACCTATGAGGGCTTTTGCACCAATGGCCCGTTGGGTTGGGTTTAAAAAAACAAGTATCGAGGTAGAGCATGGAAAAAGATTCTCTGGCAAAACAACTTATAGTTTGGGTAAACTTATTGGCCTTGCATTCGATATTATTCTGTCATACTCCGATAAGCCATTAAAAATAATTGTGCGTCTTGGTTTTTTTATATCAGCATCTGCATTTATTGCAGCATCATATACCTTGTATAAATATTTCAGCGGCCAAATATCAGTTTCGGGTTATACCAGTATAATAATTTCAATTTGGTTTTTGGGAGGGCTTATTATTTTAATTTTAGGCGTATTGGGATTATATATATCCCGTATATTTTCAGGCATAAAAAACCGTCCACTGTATATAGTAGATAAAACAATTAGTATCAGTAAAAAATAGCATGATGGATTTTATTTACAATTTTTGGGAAAATCAGGCAGAAAAATACGGAGCCTCTCATGAGGCATCCTGGGGAGATGTATACGCTATCGATCTGGAGATTAATAATATTGCTTCACATATTTCGGAAGGCAAATCAGTTCTGGACGTGGGTTGTGCTAATGGTTTTGCACTTATAAAACATGCGCAAAATTTTAAACTGGCAGAAAGTAATGGTATTGATTTCTCTCCGAAAATGGTAGAAATGGCAAATATGGCTTTAGCTAAAGCGGAAAATAATTCTCCTATTCATTTTAGTGTTGGAGATATCCGTTGTTTAGATTTTCCAGATGCGAAATTTGATATTGTATATACCACAAGAGTATTGATAAATTTACCAAACTGGCAAGAGCAAATCAAAGGGATTGATGAATGTATCCGTGTAACAAAACCTGGTGGTAAAATTATTTTTTCAGAGGCATTTTGGGAGCCATTAGTTAAATTGAATGCCCTGCGAATAATTTTTGGTTTGCCAAGCTTAGTAGAACATGATTTTAATAGATATTTAAAAAAATCTAACCTCAATGCTTATTTAAACTCTATTAAAACAGAGTTCGAAGTAAACGACTTTTCTTCACTTTATTATTTGGGGAGCAGGTTAATCAGGGATTTAATACCAGAATCTAAAACTTTTGTGGGGTATGATAACCCGGTTAACAAAATATTTCACAATATTGAAAAAGACTTTTCGGGAGGCGATGTTGGAATTCAGCAAGCATACATAATCAAAAAGCCTTTATCTTAAAGCAACTTACATTTCTTTTAGGATAAAGGAGTAAATAAATAATTTGTATAGCTTGAAAACATTGGTCATTTAAAATTGCTTTATGTCACTGAATAATCATTATTTAGTATTTCAAAATAAACCATATATAACTGGCAATGAGTTTCAATACATTCAAAGTGCAATAACAAATCGCCACCTTTCCGGCAACGGCAAGTACACCAATCTTTGTCAAATTTTTTTTAAAGAAAAGTATGGCTTTAATAAATGCCTGCTCACTACATCATGTACCGATGCACTTGAAATGTGTGCTATACTTTTAAATATACAACCCGGTGATGAAGTTATCATGCCATCGTTCACTTTTGTTTCTACTGCTAATGCATTTATATTAAGAGGAGCTAAAATTGTTTTAGCCGATACTAATTCGGGTAACCCAAATATTGATGAAAATAGTATTGAAAAATTAATAACAAAAAATACAAAAGCAATTGTGGTGGTACATTATGCAGGCATTGCATGCAAAATGGATTCAATAATGGCCATTGCCAATAAACATAATGTATTTGTTGTAGAAGATGCGGCACAGGCAGTAGATAGTTTTTTTATAAATAGCAACAATGTAAAACAACCACTTGGAAGTATTGGGCATCTGGCAGCATTTTCTTTTCATGAATCAAAAAACATTCAATGCGGCGAAGGTGGGATGCTTGTAGTTAACGACAAAAGATTTATTGAACGAGCTGAAATAATTTGGGAAAAAGGAACCAACAGGGCTGCATTTTTCAGGGGGGAAATAGATAAATATAATTGGGTAGATGTGGGCTCTTCTTTTCTGCCTTCTGAAATAACTGCAGCTTTTTTGTATGCACAGTTGCAAGCTCTGGATGAAATACAGAAAATCCGCAGAGAAAATTGGCAATTGTATTATGATGGATTATTACAACTGCATCAGCAACAAAAATTAAAGCTGCCCCATGTTCCCCCATATGCAACCAATAATGCTCATATATTTTATTTGGTGTGTAAAAATTTAACCGAAAGGGATAAGTTGATTTTATTTTTAAAAGAGAAAGGAATTCAGTCAATGTTTCATTATCCGGGACTGCATTTAAGCCCTTTTTATTTAAGCAGTCATAGTAAAGCAGAAATGTTGGTAAAAACAGAAAAATTTTCTGATTGTTTATTACGCCTGCCATTATATGTTGAATTGGAAAAGGAAAACATAAATTTTATTATCAGTTTAATTAATGAGTTTTTCCAATAAAAATGGGTTAATGAAAAGTCATTCTGTTATAAATCGCTGCTATTTTTATTTAATTATCTTAGGTATAACAGGAGCCGCTATTTTTTTAGCAGTAAAAAATTTATTCTTTTTTGATGAGGATATATTTGTTGCTGGCAATAATAATTTTATGCAGGATGTATGGCAACGGTCGTTTATTGTTAAACTTACTTTTATTGCAAATAGTTTTATTAGTGGAAAAAATGCTGCAGGTTACCATTATACAAATCTTGTTTTACATCTTGCAAATGCTTTGCTTGCTTTGTTTGTTTTTAAAGAATTACTCAAATCGGTGGCAAATTATTTAAACCAGTTTCAGTTAACCGTTATTCCCTTTATCTTCCTAATGGTTTTTTTAATTACTCCCATTCACAGCGAACCGCTGTGTTATTTATTAGCAAGGTGCAGTACAGTAGTAACTTTATTTTGTCTTATCTCAATTTTACTTTTTTTAAAAGCTGCACAAAAAAATAAACTTCTTATTTTTCTAAGTTTGTTAAGTTTTTTATTGGCGCTCTTTTCTTACGAAATAAGCTGGATGCTTCCCTTTATAATTTTAAGTATAGTTATTTTTACGGCTTATGTAAAGGGGGAATCTGTAAAAAAGAATAGCTGGATTGTCACTCCTTATTTTTTTATTTTCGCCGCCTGGTTTGTTATTAAAATTATTATCGTCAATAAAATGGAGGTATCCGATTATAAAGATGATAACCTGTTTAGTATAAGTTTTACAACATTAGTTAAAAACACTGCCATTCTGTTCCTGCGCAATTTTATTCCTCCATTTAAAAGTACTGTTGTGTTTGTAACAGGAAGTATTGGGTTTATTATTTTTCTTCTTTCAGCATTAATTATTTTATTTAAAAAGCAGCGAAAAATATTTTATTTTTTGATGTTACTACTAGTTAATACTGCTTTTGGTTTTGCAGCAGCAGTAGTATTTGGTATAGATTCTCATGATTCAGAATCAGAAAGATATATTTATTTTTCCTCCGTATTTGCACTCATGTTGCTATCTGTTTTGTTAGTGATGCTGATCAAAAATAAATTACTGCTTTTAATAGTAATCGGTGCGTTATGCAGCTTTTATGCATATTCTCTTTTTAAAACTATAAATTATTATAAAGCCGCAGGTAACTTTTCCAAAAATTATTTGCAAACAATTGATAAAAAACTAAAAACCGGCGATGCACTTTTATTTGTAAATATGCGGTCTCAATTTAATGGAGCGCTTATGTTCAGGGCAAAAAGCAGGATGGCGGGTAATACTAACGATAAGGTGAGTATTATTCAGGAGTATTTAAGTTATCTCTACGCTAAAAATAATACCTGTTTTACACTTTCTGCTAAAGAATTAACCAGTGTTCCACAACATTTAATATTGTATGAAAAGCCTGTGGACAGTATTGCTGTCTATTTTCCTGAAGTAAAATTCAACAAACAAAATTTTGAAATTAGTGTAGAAGAAAACAATAAGTATTCTTTTAAACAAAATAACACTGCTGTAATTGCATTAAAAGATAGTGCAGTATATATTTTTAGATAATTGCTTTTTGCTGCAGCATACGTTGCACATATTTCCCCAGCATATCAAATTCCACATTCACTCCATCACCTTTTTGTAATCCATTAATATTGGTATACTCATAAGTATAGGGAATTACAGCCACACTAAAACTATTGGTACCCACATTAAAAAGGGTGAGGCTGATGCCATTTAAAGTAATAGAACCTTTTTCTATAATTAAAGCACTAAATTTTTCAGGAAAAGTAAAACTGTATTCCCAGCTACCACCTTTTTCAATAACAGCAATGCATTCAGCCGAAGCATCCACATGACCCTGTACAATATGCCCATCTAAGCGCCCATTCAATTGCATGCATCGTTCTAAATTTACAATTGAACCCTGCTGCCAGGCGGCCAAATTGGTTTTTAAAAGAGTTTCTTCTATTGCAGTAACCCGGTGCATACCATTTTTAATTTCCTCTACGGTTAAGCAAACACCACTGTGGCTAAGGCTTTGGTCAATTTTTAATTCGCCTGATAAGGAAGAAGCTACCCAAAAAATTTTATTGGTTCCATTACTTTGTACCTCCTTTATAACTCCTGTATTTTCAATTATTCCTGTAAACATGCCCCAAATTTCGGAATTTGTTAGTACATCGAAATTTTATTTCGATTATTAATTGATAGTAGCAGATTTATGGTAAAATGGTTCGAAATAAAATTTCGAAGTACAATCTTTTCATTTTTTAAATAATTCTGTTATCTTTGCCCCCTTGCTTTATTAAAAGCAGTATTTAAATCACCTAAAGGAGGTATATATTATATGTTAATTATTGATTCAAAAGATTGCGAAAACATCGACAAAGCGCTTAAGAAGTACAAAAAGAAATTTGAAAAAAGTAAAATTTTGTTGCAGTTAAGAGACAGGCAGGCTTTTACAAAGCCATCTGTTCGCCGTCGTAAAGAGGTTTTAAAGGCAATTTACAAAGATCAGGTTACTGCAGGTAAATTCGATTAAGAACATCCAGCGTAAATATATTCAACTGATATCCGGTTATTGTAACTTCGGGTATCAGTTTTTTTATGCCCACAACTATCCCCAAAGCGTTACAACATTTTGTAGAGTACCTTAAGTTTCAAAAAAGGTATTCGCAACACACCATTATTTCTTACCAAACCGACCTGGTTGCTTTTTTCGATTTTATTGAGCTCACTTTTGGCAACACAGCTTTGCCCGATATAAAAGCAACATTTATCCGTACCTGGCTGGCTAAATTAAAAGAGGGGGGAATGGAAGCAAAATCCATCAACCGTAAAATATCTACATTAAAATCTTTTTTCAAGTACCAGTTAAAGGAAGAGAGCATAACTGTTAGCCCAATGGGCACTGTAGTTTCACTAAAACTTAATAAAAGATTGCCTCAATTTGTGGAGAAGGAAGATATCAATACATTGTTTTCTCATGTAGAATTTCCTGATGACTGGCAGGGAAAAACAGACAGGATTTTACTGCAGTTATTGTACAACACCGGAATAAGGCAGGCCGAGCTGGTTTCATTAAAAGAAAACCAGGTTGACGCCTACAAAAACTCAATAAAAGTATTGGGCAAGGGAAATAAAGAAAGGATAATTCCGGTAAGCAATGAGTTAATGAGCTTTTTGAAAGATTATGTTGCTGAAAAGAGAAAAGTCTTTGAAAAATATGATGCTGATATATTGCTGATAAATGAAAAAGGCAAAAAACTATATCCAAAATATGTGTACAATGCGGTAAAAAAATACCTGACTAAAATTACAACCATAAGTAAAAAAAGCCCTCACGTGCTCCGCCATACATTTGCTACGCATTTAATGAATAATGGAGCCGATTTAAATGCGGTAAAAGAATTGCTGGGCCACAGCAGCCTTGCAGCTACACAAATTTATACACATAACTCTATCGAAAAGTTAAAAGACATTCATAAAAAAGCACACCCAAAGGCATAGCATTTTGTATATATGTTACAGTTTTGAAAACATTAAAAAATTTATAAGCCATCTGTAAAATTTTATTTTGTAAAGTACGTTTCAATTGGTAACTTCATTAAGCAAAAGAAAAACCCCTGATAACCACAAAAGATTGCCTATGTATTAAGTGTACCTAAACAAGTTCTTTCACATAATTTTTCACAGATTAAAATCAGAAGTATGAACGTAAACATTCAAACTGTGCATTTTGACGCAGACTCCAAGCTGGTATCTTACATCGAAAAAAAGGTTACTAAATTAACCCAGTTTCACGACAGGATTACCAAAGTAGATGTGTATTTAAAATTAGATAACGTAGTGCACAACATTAAAGACAAGATAGCAGAAATTAAAGTTCACATTCCACGTTGTGAGTTTTTTGTAAAACAATCATCTAAATCATTCGAAGAAAGTTTTGACACCGCATTAGATTCAGTAATCACACAAATAAAAAGAAAAAAAGATAAACAGGCAGCATAAAAAAACATCATCAAAATAACCACATCCCGCCACACGGCGGGATTTTTTGTTTTAGTTTATCAACATTTTGTAAATCAATACTAAAAAATTCCTTTTCAAACTTTTTGTATTAACCATTTTCTCTTACCTTTGCCTTCCGAAAAAAATAGGGCTGCTTTAGTGTGGACTAAATTCTGGAAAAAGTTCTTGTAAATAAGCCGAAGTAGCTCAGTTGGTAGAGCAGCTGATTTGTAATCAGCAGGTCGGGGGTTCGACTCCCTTCTTCGGCTCTGGCGGGTTAATTAGTTAATCGGTTAATTGGTGTGCGACTTTTATTAGTTGCCTTACCAATCAACTAATAAACAAATTAACTAGAAAGGGCAGATGGCCGAGTGGTTAAAGGCGACAGACTGTAAATCTGTTCACGTAAGTGTACGTAGGTTCGAACCCTACTCTGCCCACAGTTTCTGCCTTATTGAGGCAGCAGGTCTTTGAAATTTGAACATTGAAAATTGTTTATTGAATATTCAATAAACAATGCTCAATAATCAATATTCAATTTAAAAGCGGAAGTAGCTCATTTGGTAGAGCGATAGCCTTCCAAGCTATAGGTGGCCAGTTCGAGCCTGGTCTTCCGCTCATTTTTCTGCCTGCTGCGGCAGACTGATCAAGCCGTCGTAGCTCAGGGGTAGAGCACTTCCTTGGTAGGGAAGGGGTCGTGAGTTCGATTCTCACTGATGGCTCAATAAAGTTCTTTAAATTGAGTATTAGTGTGGTAGCTCAGGGGTAGAGCATCCCGATGATATCGGGAGGGTCGTGAGTTCGATTCTCACTGATGGCTCAATAAAAAAATTAAATTAAGTCCATGGTTTACAGACTTTAAACGACAACCATTTTTTCAAAACAAATATTAAAATATAAACAATGGCAAAAGAATCATTCAAAAGGGATAAACCCCATTTAAACGTTGGAACTATTGGTCACGTGGATCATGGTAAAACAACACTTACAGCCGCTATAACCGATGTTTTGTCAAAAAGAGGTTTGGCGGAGAAAAAAAATTATGATGATATTGATGGTGCACCTGAAGAAAAAGAAAGAGGTATCACAATTAATACCGCTCACGTA
>NZ_JANMUN010000139.1:0-20999 GCF_031391665.1 Ferruginibacter sp. | reverse complement strand
TATACTGCTAATGCAAACTTTATTGCTGCAACTTTGTTATAATAATTTATTTACTTTTCTTAAATAAACAGTAATTGTCCTCATATACATCGGGTGTATATTTATGGTAACCTAAATCATTTTACACTATTAAATGCACTTTAATTTTAGTTTTTACAGCGCAATACTTTTAATATTTTTTAGCCAGGGTATTATATTTTCTTTTTTATTGCTCAAAAAATCTATTATTTCTTTAAGCCGCCCCAGTAAATGGTTAAGTTTTTTTATATTTTTATGTGCTATTTATTTACTGCCATGGATGCTTGGTTTTGCTGGCTGGTACAGCCTGCAGCCATACCGGGACATTATGTTTTATATTCCCTTTCAACAATTATTTTTAATTGGCCCTGCCATATATTTTTATACCCAAAGCCTGCTTAACCCATCTTTTAAATTTAAACGTAAAGATTGGCTGCACCTGGTTCCTGCCATTTTATACATTACCTACAGGTTAGTCATTTTCGCTACCGATAAAATTATTTTACAGCAATATTACTTTTATGCCAATGGTAAAGATAAAAATCTGGATACCTGGTATCAAATTGCCGGCTTTATTTCAATGCTGATCTACTTTTTGCTGAGCTTAAGATATTATACTATTTATAAAAAAATAATTTTACAAACTTTAAGTTTTGCCGATACCTTACTTTTTAACTGGATAAAAAAATACCTGGTGGCTTTTCTTTTAATGCAGTTTTTGTGGTTAATATTCTTTTTGTTTTACCCGGGCTGGGGGAATTTTAAAGAAAAGTGGTGGTATTATATTTCCTTTTCTTTTTTGATGTACTATGTAGGTATAACCGGCTATACCAATAATATTAAGTCTTTAATCCCTTTCCGTATTTCCGGTATTCAAAATAAGCCCGTTTATCTTTTAGAAAATACAAACGACGAAATTGAATTGACTGACAGTATTGAAATTGAATTAAAAGAACAAAGCGCTGAAACTATTAATCCTCATATAGAAGAATGGAAAACAAAAATTACCAATGCTATTGAAGCGGAAGACCTTTACAAAAACCCTGCACTTACTTTAGTTGCAATTGCAACAGTTTTAAAAACCAATCAAACCGTAATTTCTAAAATGATTAACCAGGGTTTTAAAATGAATTTTAATGATTTTATAAACAATTACAGAATTGAGGCTGTTAAGCAATTGCTTCAAAATGGAGAACACAAAAAGCAAACTTTATTAGGCATTTCAATTGACTGTGGTTTTAATTCTAAAACTACTTTTAACCGGTGTTTTAAAAAGAACACAGGAATGTCGCCAAAAGAATTTATTGAAAATTTGCAAAATATCAGCTAAACTTTATTGTAAATCGAAGTTTATGATAAATAGTTTGTGCCAAATCAAGATTTGGAGCGACGGGCAATGCAGCAAATCTCATTTTTGTTGATATTTTAAAATTAAAATTTATGAAAATTAAAAGCCTCATTTTTTTCACCCTTTTATCGGCACAATCCTTTGCCCAAAACAAAACTGTTTTAAACAATATAGCTGCGGTAGAAAATAATTTAATTCCGTTTGTACCGGTTAAAGGCTTTGCCGGCTGGAACATTTTAGACCGGATGAAATACTATAATGTACCGGGTTTAAGTATTGCAGTTATTAAAGATTATAAAATTGATTGGGCAAAAGGATATGGCCTTGCAGATACTATTAAAAAAAATGCAGTAACCACCGAAACTATGTTTTCGGCAGGCTCCATAAGTAAATTTTTAATGGCCGTAACTGCTTTAAAAATGGTGGAGAACGGACAAATAGCATTAGATAATCCCATAAATAATTATTTAAGTTCGTGGAAAATTGCTGAAAATGATTTTACAAAAAAAACTCCGGTAACATTAAGAATGTTGTTGAGCCATTCGGCAGGCACTTCACAATCTTCATACTTTGGTTTTGCACCCAATGAGCCTTTGCCAAACATTGCAGAAATTTTAAATGGTGCAAAAATTTCCGGCACAAGGCCGGTGGCAGTAAACAGCGAGCCGAACAAAGAATTTCGTTATTCCGGCGGTGGAAGTATTGTTGCACAACTGGCATTGATGGATGTATCCAAAAAAAGTTTTGCTGAGTTAACCCAAAAAATACTTTTTGATAAATTAGGAATGAAAAACACTACTTTCGAACAACCTGTTCCGGCAAAGTTTGCAAAGCAATCTTCGTGGGCTTATTCATCTGCATCATGGTTTAAAGGCATGCCTTATGTATATCCTCAACAGGCAGCAGCCGGGCTGTACTCAACGCCAACAGATATCGCAAAATTTTTTATTGATGTACAAAAATCTTATCTGGGTAAAGGAAAAATACTGAGCCGGGCAACCACTCAAAAAATGCTAACACCGCAACAAAATGTTTCTGATGGTGCTTATAAAGAACAAATTGGTATTGGCCCATTTTTAATTCAGCAAACTAATAACAAAGATGCCAATGGTATTTATTTTGAATTTACAGGTGTAAATGCTGGTTTTTTAGCTTATGGAATTGCAAGTGTGCAGAATGGAAATGGTGTTGTAATAATGCTTAACTCCGGCGATGATGTAAATGGGCTTGGTAAAGAGTTGAGAAGATCAGTTGCAAAAGTGTATAACTGGACCAATTTTTTACCAAAAGAAATTGTGCCTGTTAGTTTAACAGATGCCGAATTGGATAAATTTACCGGACGATACAGAATGGCAACAAATGAAGTGCTTTACCTGAGAAGAGAAAAAAAATATTTGGTAGAAAATATTAACGAAGGCAACGACATCTATTGTTTTCCTGTTACAAAAGACACGATTGTTTTTACCGATTACAATATTAAAGGTGGTTTTAAAAGAAATGAAAATGGTGAAGTAATTTCATTACAAAATGTTTACCAGGATAAGCCAATGCCTAAAATGAAAGATGATGAATTTTCGCCGGGAGAATATTTAAAAATGAAAAAATATATTGAGGCCAAAAACGCTTTTAGAGAAATGAAAATGAATGAATATCAAATTACCTACCTGGCTTACGATTTACTAAATAAAAAAACATTTAACCCCGATGCTGCAAAAACAATTTTAGAACTGGCGCAAGAGCAACATCCCAATGCTTCAATAGTTTACAGCAGATGGGGCGACTTTTATTTGAAAATTAATGATAAAACTAATGCTGTAAAAAGTTATCAAAAAGCAATAGTGTTAGACCCAACCGATCAACAGATAAAAGACATTTTAAATGGCTTAATTAAATAGTTGAAATAAAAAATACATTTTACTTTTTTTCCGGGAAGAAACAAAACAGGTTTTTGTATTAAGTAACAATGATTGTATATTTATGCAGCGTCAATATTTTTTTTGTTATCCGCATGTATAAATGTTTTAAGTCCTGCAAAATAAAATTTAAAAGATGAAAAACTTACTGGTTATATTCCTCTTCTTAATTTCAATCACCATTAATGCACAGGAATTAAGCACTGCATTTGATGGACATAAGTGGGAAGCTCCATATAATTTACCGATACCAAAAGACTGGACAATTGAACGGTTCCTTATACCCATTAGTTTTGCAAAACAAATTCCTTATAAAGGTGTTGAAGATATTAGATTTACTCCCGGATGGGCTAAAGCAAAAAGCGACGAATACTGGACCTATGCATTTTTGTGGTGGCTGGATGATAACCCCGAAACAGATGCAAAAATTATTGCAGAAAATTTAAAAGCCTATTATACAGGATTATTTAAAATTAATACCGACAGCACAAAAATACCTGCCGGAAAAATAATTCCTGTAACCACATCATTTAAAGAGGCAACAACAGATAAAGGCGATGTAAAAACTTATACCGGCACAATTGAAATGAATGACTATATGCAACTGAAACCGATAACGCTTAATTGCATTGCACACTTAAAATTTTGTGAGGAAGATAATAAAACCATATTATTTTACGAATTATCGCCACAACCTTTTACACATAGCATTTGGTTAAGCCTTAACCAGCTATGGCTGGATTTTAAATGTAAAAAATGATGTTGTAAAATTGAGAATAACTGATCTTTAAAAATAAACTACGTTTTCCCTTTTCTGTTAGCAACATACACTCCCAATAAAATAAGTGCTAAACAACCCACCTGTTTCCACCCTACTTTTTCCTGGTAAAATATACCCAGTATTATAGCAACAACAGGAATGCCATAAGTAACCATAGAAGCAAAAATGGCACCGGCTCGTTTTACAAGCATATAAAAAATTATAGACGCAATGGCCGTACCAAAAATACCCAGCATAGCAGCAGCGCCTGTTGATAACAAAACACTTCGGTCGGTTAAAGGCAAATTAAAATAACCAGTAAAAATAAGTACCAGCAATGCAGGTATTGCATTAAGTGTAAGCGCCACCGCAGCAATTTGTAAAGAACCGATATTGCTCAAATGCCGGTGTACCATATTTACATTAAGGCCGTAAAAAATGGTGGCCAGCACTACAAAAGATATATACATTAAATTCTGGCTTTCCTGCATATTGCCTTTGCTGAATAATAATAAAATACTGCCCGTAAATGAAATAATTATTCCAAAAATTTTATTGGGAGTTGCTTTGCTGTTGAAAAATAAAGCGCCGGTAATTATTACAAAAATCGGCGTAAGCGAATTAAGGGTACCCGCCAATGCACTATCAATACCCTGCTCGGCAATACAAAATAAATACGCAGGTAACAGGCTGCCCAGCACGCCACTCATAAAAATAATAAACAGTTTATCCTTAGGTATTTTATTAAAATATTTTATTGCAGTGGGCAATAGTACAATACCCGAAAAAACAATTCGCAGTGATGCCACCTGGTAAGCCGATAAAGCCACCAATCCTTCTTTCATTAAAACAAAACTGCTGCCCCATATAATAGAAAGCACAATAAAAATAAACCAATTTAAAAATCCCTGTTTCAACTTTTTCTAAATTTTTTGAACCGCAAAGGTTTGCAATTTAAATGAAAGCGCCATAAAAGATATTTTCATTGTGTATTTTATACATTTTTAAAAAAAGTATGCAAATAATTTGCCTTAGCCTTTTTAAACTATACTTTTGGTGCAACCTTACTTTACAAAAGACCGACTTAACTTTTTTTAACCTAAAAACTTTCACTTATGGGATTTATTAAAGAATTTAAAGAGTTTGCCATGAAAGGCAGCTTAGTTGACATTGCAGTTGCTTTTGTAATGGGCGGCGCTTTTGGAAAAGTAATTTCTTCTTTTACGGAAGGGATTGTTTCGCCTTTGATTGGTATGATTGGCGGAGCTGATTTAACCAAAAATGTATGGATACTTAAAGAAGCTGTAACGGACGCTGCTGGCAAAGTAACTACCGAAGCTGTTGCTGTAAAGTATGGCGACTTTTTAACCGCTATTATTAATTTTATCATTGTTGCTTTTGTTATGTTCCTGGTTATAAAAGGAATTAATAGTATGAAGAAAAAACAAGAGGAAGCTCCTGCTGCACCATCATCAACCGATGCGTTGTTAATGGAAATAAGAGATTCTTTAAAAAAATAATTTAGCAGATTAATTTAATTAAATAAAAAGTACACCGAATAAAATTGGTGTACTTTTTATTTAACAGGCAACCATAAATCTGCAATTTCTGTCTTCCTTAAAATTTTAACTTTTAAAACCAAAAGAAACTAACATGAAATCGAGAATTTATTTATTAGCCCTGGCCCTGGTATCTTTTACTGCTTTGCATGCACAAACTTCTGCAGATATAGCTAATGCTGCAAAAGCAAGTTTATCTGCAAAACAAGACAAAGCGGATACATTAGATGGATGGCATAAAGGTGGTACAATTGCCATAAACCTGAGCGAAGCAGGGCAAAATGATTACTGGTCGCAGGTTAAGGGAGGTAACACTGCACAAATTGGTATTAAAGGAATTATAGATTATCATTTTAATAAAAAAAATGGTAAAATCAATTGGCTAAATTCATTTAGAGGAAGATATGGCGGTGCCAGTTCCACTACCTATACAGCGGCAACAACTACAACGCCTGCTATAAAAACCAAAATTCCATTTTTAAAAAATGACGATTATTTAAACTTTACCTCCATTTATGGCAAAGAGTTTAGAAAAAATTGGAGTTATGCAGCATTTTTTAGTTTAGAAAGTCAGTTTGATCATTTTATGAATCCCGGATATATTAAATTTGGTCCTTCTTTTTTGTATAAGCCAAATAACCATTTTAATTTGATATTGTCTCCTGCAATGGCCAATATTACTACCAAAATGACAAAGAGTTTTAAAAATAAAGATGCCTTTGGTGTAGAAGCTGGTAAAACTGTAAAATTTGGTTTAGGTGCATTTGCCCAAGCCACTTTAAACTACGATTTAACAAAAGGGGTAAACTACAAATCTGTAGCAACTGCATATTCAAATTATTTGCAAAACCCGGGTAACGTAATTTTAGACTGGAGTAACCTTTTTACATTTACTGTAAATAAATACATTGGTGCCACGGTAACCTTTAACACACGTTACAACGATTTAGAAGTAAAACATTTACAAACTCAGCACGGCATTGGTGTTGGATTAAACTATGCCCTTTAATTTATATAGATGCAGGCAAGTTTTTAACAAAATTCTCCACATTGCCTGATGCTGTTAAAATAGAATATCGTTTTTCTTAAGTAATTAGATACATTTGCTCCTCCCGTTAAAAATGGGAGGAGTTTTTTTTAATTATACAATTTTAAAAAAGTGAACGCACCATCTTACCAGATAAAATTAGATGAATTTGAAGGCCCGTTTGATCTGTTACTATTTTTTATAGAAAGAGATGAACTGGATATTTACAATATTCCCATCACAAAACTCACCAACGATTTTTTAGCTTTTATTCATGAAGGTGAAAAATTGAATATTGAATTAAGCAGTGAGTTTATTTTATTCATCAGCACGCTGATGCGTATTAAAGCAAAAATGCTTTTGCCCCGTAAAGAGCTGGATGCCCAGGGCAACGAAATTGATCCCCGGCAGGAACTGGTTAACAAAATACTGGAGTATAAAAAGTTTAAAGAAGCCGCTGCACAAATGGCCGAAATGGAACAGGTGCGTATGATGATTGTAAAACGTGGCAATGCACATAAAGAGATTGCACAAATTGGTGAAGAAGCCGGAGAAGGAACCGAAATACAGGCCGTTACTCTTTTTAAATTAATGAAGGCTTTTGAAAAAGTGGTGCAAAAATTACAGGAGCGTAACAACAAACCTGTACACACAGTAGTGCAATATAATTACACCATGGAAGGCAGCAGGGAATATATGCTTACTGTTTGCAGCAAAGAAAAAACACTCTCGTTCGAAAAAATATTTGAGGTTTGCGAAAATCGTATTCATGCCATCTTTCTTTTTTTAAATATGCTGGAGCTGGTGCAGGCAAAATATATTGGCATTTTAATTGGCGAAGGACGAAACAATTTTATTATAGAGTGGAATGAAAACCGGGAGGAAGAAATTGTAGGGCTGTTACCCGGCGAAGAACAATTGAATTAACTTTCTTATCCCCTTTTACCGAGGGGATTTTTTTTGCTATTTTGTCAGTTGTGTTTGCTTTACAAACGATATTTATTGCCACAGCGGCACAAACCTGTCCCGATTTTTCGGGAAACACAGAATAACAATGGAAATAATGAAATGGCATTCTATTTGATGTTTAAACATTAAATTTATTAAAATGAAGACAATATTATTTAATGCTGCCGTCAGGGGCTCTGCTGATTATGGTTGGTTAAAACCCAATTATTATTTTAGTTTTAGTGATTACCGCAATCCCGAAAAAGTACATTTTGGATTGTTAAGGGTTTTAAATGATGATTTTATTGGTGGTGGCGGAGCCTTCCCCACTCATCCGCATGATAACATGGAAATAATTACTATTCCGTTTAGTGGTGCATTACAACATAAAGACAGCACTGGCGGGCAAGGAATTATTAAAGCTGGCGATGTACAAATTATGAGTGCAGGTACGGGTGTACAACATTCTGAAGCCAATGCATCTGCAACAGACCCGGTAACTTTATTCCAGGTATGGGTTTTTCCTAAAGAAAGAAATATAAAACCACGTTACGATCAACGCAATTTTGATATTGCAGAAAGAGTAAACAAATGGCAAACCATTGTATCGCCTCTTGAGGCTGATAAAGCATTATGGATTAACCAGGATGCAAAATTTTCTCTTACTAAATTAGAAGCCGGAAAAACTTTGGATTACAATAATGCATTTAAAGGCAACGGTGTTTTTTTAGTGGCAATAAATGGCGCCGTAAAAGTGGGTGATATAAATTTAAACAAAAGAGATGCAGTGGGTATTTCGGGAGCAGATAATTTTACCATTACTGCAACTGAAGATGCAGAGCTACTGGCTATTGAAGTGCCGATGAATTAATTTTATTTGCCCGCTAACCTGCCTGCCGGTAGGCAAGTACCGCAAACTTCGCAGAAAAATCTGAGGTATCGGAGAAGTTGGCGGGCAAATTTTAATAATAGATATTCAGCAGTATTGGTTGTGCTGATTGGTCAATATATTTTTTGAGTTCCGTTAAAAAAGCGGGTGCTACTGTTGGGCAGCCCCAGCTTTCGCAAATATTTAAAGGCGCCACTTCTTCGTTGGGTACACAGGCATGTGAGTGCAGTACAACAAAACGATTATAAGCATTGCTGTTAGTATTATCAAGTCCGTGTAATTTAAAAGCAAGGCCAAATTTACCAGTGTAAGCATTGCCAATTTTATATTTTCCTACAGAGGTACATAAACTGTTGGGTGTATTGGAGAATTGAATGGCGTCTGCAGTTGTTTTTCCGCCGCCATGAGTTACAAGTCCCGACAACTCCACTGAATCTTTTTTTAAATTATACACGAAGAAGCGTTTTTTACCCGATTCAATTTTCATATCTACCATAAAACAATACCGGTTGTTGAAATGATTTTGTTTTGCATATAAAGCCATATCATCTGCCTTTTGCTTCAATCTTAGCAAAGCATTTTTTTCTATTTCATCTTTTTTTACTTTAAAAGAAACCGCTGAAGTAGTGGGGTTGAATTTTGGTTTGTACCCCCGAAACAATCGGGGCAGGCATAAAAAGTAAGCTAATGCAGAAAGGCTGGCCAACACCAGCAATACTGTTGCAACAGTTTTAAATATAAATTTCATGGAAGTTTTATTAAGGCGTAGATGCCTAACGAAACTGTTTCCACAAAATTTTTTATGGTGTGTTAAAGAAAATAAAATTAATCAACCGCAAAGGCAAATAAAGAATAAGATTGATCCATGTTGCCCATTGCCATCATTACAAATGCATATTCGCCTTTGGGCAGCGATGATTTATCTACTATCATTTGGTAATAATTATCTTTTACTTTTTTTATACTAAGGGTATACTTAGTAGTTGTTTTTTTTGATTTGCCCATCAAGCCCATAGACTGCAGTAAAATTTTTCGTTTGCCTTTACCCGGGTCCATACTGTACAGCGAAATACTTTGTGTTGGATCCATCATGGAACCCATTGGGTTCTGCATCATAGCGGGGTCCATGCCATTTGCCTTCATTATCGAATCGGCCTGCGGCGATGATTTTGCAGCTCCCCCAGCTTCGCCATTATAAAAAATAAACACCAGGTTGTTACCCCTTGTCAGTCTTACTGGCGACTTTTCACCATCCATTTCATAACCCTGATCCATGCCGCCCATTCCCATCATTTTCACTTTCATTTCCTGTTTGGAACTTCCTTTCTCCAGCCGCAACAGTGTTGTTGTACTGTCTTTTTTCAGCAAACAAATTTCATTACTGTATTCAGGAACGGGATAATCTGATGCAGTATTTTGTGCCACTAAAAAAATACTGCTCAGCAGTAAGCAACTTCCTGATAAAAATATTTTTTTCATTATAAATAATTTATACAATTTTAGTTACTTTTTTTATTTGCCGATTTACCAAAACGCCATCCTAAAAAAACCTGTACTACATTATTCTTTGCATCTTCGCTGGTGAAAGAAGGTGCCTGCATACTTTGAATATCTTTATACACTTTGGCTAAACTTACATTATATCTTGCGCCAATAACCAATCCCAATACCGGATGCACTTCGGCACCTACCGCATAACCATAATCTATGCGGTTGTATAAATTCATTATATTGTTGTAAGAGCCTGAGGAGCCGCCGCTGTTTTTTGTACTGTCGGCCTGAGCACTTACCAAATAGGCAGTTTGTGCACCAAACAGTATCGAAACATATTTGGTAATATTAATGGATGCCAATTGGCCCATTTGTATATAATCCATATTTACATTGCCCGTGTTATTGCTGGTTTTATAATCGTAGCCCTGGCGGCTAAAAACTAATTCGGTTCGGGAGCTGAGGATTTTTTTGGATGGAGGCGCTAAAAATAAGCCCACATTAAAACCCGATTTGTTACTGCTGTTAATAGATGACGCATTGCTTACTTTAGCAAAGTTTACACCTGCTTTTATTCCAAATTGTGCAAGGGCAAAAAAGGGAGTAATCATAATAATAGAAAATAGAATCTTTTTCATATCAGTTGTTTTAATTTCTTTTTAAAAATATTTTTTGAATGTGCAAATAACCCTCAACACACAGTTAATGGCTAACTGCTCATAGCTCACGGCTCAAAGCTTAAAGCTTTCCTAATCGCTGCTCTTCCAGTCTATACCAAAAGCAAAAACAGTAAACTCTTTCAGTTCCATATTTTTTACCCATACAAATCCATATTCACCCGCTTCTAATTGTTCGGGTAACTGCACCTGGTAGTTATCTTTACTAATCATTTTTACACTAAAGCTCATCAGCTTTCCTTTTGCTTCGTCCTTATCGGTAAGCAATCCTTCTTTAGCAGTAATGGTAACTTCCCTTTTTTGCTCCACCGGAACAAACTGGTAGAGTTTAATGTAAGAGGTAAGGTCAATTACATCGCCGCTTGTCTTTATAAAAAAAACAATATCTTTTTTTGTAACAAAACGTATTTTAGATGAAGTGGCATCCATACTTAAAAATTGTTTGGCGCCTTTCAATCCAAGTGTTTTCTTTTTTGTCACCATTAATGCATTGGCATTTTCTAACTTAATTAATTTGTTACCGTCTTTATCAAAATAATAAGGCTGATTAATATACTCGGGTGTGGGTAAAACTATTTCTTGTATTACTGCTGGTTTTGCAATTGGTTTTGGTGCCGGTTTTTTTGCAATTTTATTTTGATGTTTTACAATAATGGTATCGTACTTTGCCCCTTTTTTTACAGTCCTGTTCTGCCCTTGCACAGGTGCAGCAGCGCACAAGGCAATAATAAAAAGCAGCGGCGCAAAACATAAACTCTTTTTCATCAGTATATTTTTAATTAATTAAACTTACCCGATTACCGGTAATGTAACAATAGAACAAAAGTTAGTCGTAAATAGAAATTTTATACATTAAAAGTAAGGAGATGACGCTCCCGTACTGTCACCCGAAACAGTGATTCTGATTGCTGCAGTGATAATCACCTGAAAAAGGGAGCACTGTTTATTCTTCCCTTACTTTTTTCACCGATATTTTATAATAAATTTCCCTTACTCCAGGTGGGCTTTCTAAAATAATCTGTTCTTCGTCTTTAGCAATAAATTTTATGTACTGTGGCAAAGCAGGCTTGCCATAAAATACCATCATCGCCATTTGTGATAAATCTATTTTGCCGGTAACAGTTTCTCTTGCACTTGGTGGTGGCGGGCAGATAAATTTAAACCGGGTAAGTTCGATAGGGTATGGGATAAAAAATATTTCTACAATGGGGTAAGGCTGACCGGGTGGGTTAGCTGGTGTTATTTTAATTTGCCTTGCGCCTGCCACATGAAAAATACCCGTATTAGAGTTTGGGTTTAGAATTGTTTTCTGGCAATTATCAGTCATTACTTCCATTTGGTTTTTAATATTTATAACAGCCGGTTTATTTTTTTCTAATGATACAATAAAACTGCCTTCGTCCCTGTTGGTAACAATACCACCCCACGCTTGCGGTGAGCCGCCAATTATTGCCGATACCATTTTTACTTCATAAGCATCATCGTAAATGGTAATCTTACTCACTAATTTTGTTACACCATACCTAAAAAGAAAAGAGGCTGAGAACTGTTGTTGAGCAGTTACAGCAACAGGATTTTGTTGCGGAATTTGTGCAGGTGCCTGAAAAATAGCAGAGCCGCTTTGCGAAGCAGAAATAATACCAATAGAACTATTGCCACTTGGAATTCCATTTACACTCCAATTCATATTAGGGTACTCCACTATTCCCAGAGGCAATAGTTCCGCATCATCATCTGTATCATCCCAAAATGCGCCAACTATTTGTAACCTCCGGGTTCCATTAACTTTTACTCTTGCCGAAGCCGGACTAATTTTAGCTTTGCTAAAATTTACATAAGCACTAAAATGGTGTATAGCTGTTGTAAGTGTTTTAGCAAGAGAATCTAAAACAGTTTTGTTTAGTGAAAACCATTTCCCTTTTTCATCCTGCATAGCCATGCCCATCAGTAAGGGCGAGTTGCCTTCTGTGTCATCATCAGTATAATAATAAATGAGTTGAAGCGATTTATTAAAATTAATACCTGATGGTTCCATATCATAAGCCTTTCCATTTCCATTGGGCATTAAATTGGTAGTGGGTTGAATACTGAAGGTTGTTTTTTTTGATACAGCCCCTTCAGGAATTATCAATCTTATTTTTCCATCGGATGAGGTGAAGCTGCCGCCATCTTTTCCTATTTTCATTGTTGTTTTTTCGCCATCGGGTTTTCCTATTGCAGTTATGGCAGGTTTGCTGGCAATATCTTCAGCAATTTTATTTTGTGCAAATACAGTTACTGAAACAAATAAAAAGACAAAACCAATTATTTTTTTCATGATATAATTTTTAAACCGGCATCATTTTTATTTCATTTAATACCGTATTAACCCAGGATAATTATTTGATAACATCCCATCCCTCTCTTCGAAATACTTTCCTTATTTCTTTGTAACCTATTACCCCATGGCTTCATTAATTCGATAAAATTTTTAACTACAGTGGAACTACTTTAACGACGATTGTGGAGGGCCGTATATTGCCTATTGTGATATCAGGGCCGCTGTTTTTAAAAAATACCAGCTTTACTCCATTTGCACCGGGACTAAACACTTGCATGTTTTGATTAAACAGGGCAAGAGGATTTTCACCCGTAGAAATTGTCTGATTGGTTAAGCCACAGGTAAGTTTATATCTTCCAGCTATATCGAGTATGCCACCTCCACCTGTAGGTTCCATTGAAATGGAAAGATCCGCAACATTGCAACCAGCAAAATTGGCTGTTGATACAGTTGCGGTTACTGAAAGGGTTATAATAGAAGTAACCGCAACATTAACCGGCACTACAACCTCCAAATCAGGTGACGCATTTGTGAGGATAGTAGAAGGAATAGCGGCACGATAATATTGTGTTTTGCCTGATGAAGTAATCCAGGTGGGTGCTGTTGCGGAACCATTTGATTGAAGCACTTGCCCTGCCAGGCCCTCGCTGCCATTTATTTTTAATGCCCCGGTTTGTGTGTTCATACCAAACTTCCACCCGGCAGCACCTCCATAAAAACCAACATAACTATCATTCTCCAGACCGATAAAGGCAGCAAAGTTGGTATTATCTGTTTTGTTCAGCCAGGTACCTGCTTCACCATCATTACCCGTCCTTATTCTTATTCTTCCCCCAACATCTGCCCTGAAGGCAGGATCAGCTACACCTAATCCAATGTTACCATTCCCTTTTATACGCATCCTTTCTGTAAAAGAGGTGCTGCTGCCATACCCAAAGGCGATATCATCGACAGAAGTTTTAGAAAACATTTGAAGCAACCCGCTCTGAATGCCAAAACCATAATGTGTAGGTGTGCCATCAGTCCATAAAGAAATTTTATCGCCAAGGTTGCCGTTTAAAGAAAGCGGTACAAGGGGATTTGTTAATCCAATACCAACATTGCCACTTCGTAACACCGTCATTGCATTACCCGGAAAAAAACCAAAGCCATTTCCTATTTGAAAGATTCTATCTGTTGAACCTGGGTTGAATGGATCGGGGTTATCGGTATTGTCATTTAGCGATCCGATACTTAAAGAACCAAATGCTTTGGCTGTTGTTTGATTACCCAACGCTGTTGATGCCACCCCGCTTGCAACAGAAAAAAATCCTAAAGCAGAAGAATAACCCTGACTGGCCGTAGTGCCAAAACCAGTAGCCATGGAATAAGTTCCGATGTTGGCGTTATCCCATTGGGCACCATTTACATAACCAGCCCGAAAAGCCGCTTTAACCGGATACCAAAACATTCTTCTTCCCGGGCCTTCCTGAGGCAATATCCCCTGAATGCCCGGTATATCTCCGGCTGCTGAGAATAATACACTGCTATCGGCCAAGTGTAACCCTGCTAAAGGGTTAATTGTTGAAATGCCCAACCTGCCTTTGAAATATCCATTACCTGTAAGAAAGTTGGTATAGAAAACAGGGTTGCCCAATGCGTTGCGATATTCTAGCTGTCCACTAATGCCTCCGCTGTTGTTGTAATACAATCCATCGGCGGCAGCCGAATGTTGCATCAGGTACTGGCTCACCGGTACATATAAATTAGAATTCTTCCATTCAATTTTTCCACTGATGGAATCGTAGGTTGTAAAATGTATAGCACCACCAAAACGTTGATTGCCTTTTACATCCAGGGTGGCTTGAGGAGTAGCAGTGCCGATGCCTACATTTTGTGCATCAACAAAAACTGTTACAACAATTGAGCATAGTAACAACAAAATTTTTTTCATAGTAGTTTTATAAAATGATTTGAGATTATTGTTTAATTAAATCATTAACCAGTTTTTTAAAATCATCAAAAAAAAATTATACTATTTTGTTGAAATGATTTTTAAATGTTGTTTAAATATTTTTTTAAAACCGCCTGATGGCTCTAACCCTGTTAAGATTTGATTTGGATTCAACCGTGTTATTAGTTGATCCAAAATTTACTGCCCACGCTGTGCCCGGCGCCACTTCTGTAGAACTCCAGTATAAGGCATTTGCAAAAGGAAATATGGCAACTTGTGTAACTACGGCACTTTGTGTACGCAATTTTATAAGTTCTGTTAATGAGGGTAAATACCAATCTCCGTATGGCGTATCTAAACTTCCCCCCAGCCATCTTGCACATTGTGCTGCGGCTATATCACCTGTTAGAATATCATGCCGGGCTAATATGCTGTCAGTATTTAATTGCCCAATATAAATTCCGTCTTTACGTATCCTGTTCGTAAAAATAAATGGTCCGTTAGTCCACCATTTTACACCGGGGCCACCTGTTAAAATATCCTGGTCGATTGTTGAACAAACCAACCCATGCTGCCCGCTTTCATCTAACCAAAATACAACACCGCCCTGTGTAGCCTGGCCAATAAAATAGGAAGTATTATTAATTTCAGTCCACTGCGGCACACCTGCGCCATTGTTAACCAAAGCCTGGCCCGGTAAACCTGTGTTTCCGTTTACAGCTAATGCGCCATTTGGTTTAACTGCAAATGTTTCATTAAAAGTTCCACCTGCATCATAACCTATTGCCACATCTGCATTAGGATTATCTGAATAAATTTGCAAGCGGTTACCACTAACGCCAAAGCCTACGTCGCCGGTAGCACCGGGATAGAGTGTAATCTTTTTACCCAATGCCGGCGGAAAACTTAAGGGAGCATTGGGTGCATTATTACCAATACCGAGGTAACCATTTTGATCCAATACCATCTTTGTACTGTTGCCGTTTGTTCTAAACTGTAAACCGTTAAGCGTTCCAGCATTATTGTAAACAATACCGCCACTGGCCGCATTAGAAGCCTTACCAAACAGCAATGCAGTTTCATTTGCATTTGGGCTTAGTAAATTGATGTAAGTATTACCATTGCCTTCTACTGCTAAAGGTGAGAATGGGGAGGTATTACCTGAAGCTCCCTGGGATACATGAAGTTTTGCCAATGGTACGGTGGTGCCAATACCTACGTTTTGTGCAAAACAATTTTGCGAAAAGAAAATGAGTACAATAATTTTTATACTTTTTTTCATGAAATAATTTGTTTGATTATTGTTTTATAAATTTTCCTTTCTGTACTCTTTCGCCATCAGTTACCTGAATAAAATACATACCGGGTTCCAATTGTTTTAGATCTACTATAATGGGCAATTCATTTTTTTTACTTTGCTGTTGTATCAATCTTCCCTGCACATCGTATATGCTGATGGTTACCGTTTCTTTTTTACCCGGATAAATAATATTGATGAAATTGTTTACAGGATTTGGAGATAGAGAAAACACTAACTGGCTTATATCATTTACAATTTTTATTACCGGCGAATAAGTAAACCTGCCATCTTTATCTGTTTGTTTAAGGCGGTAATAGTTTATTCCTGAAAGCGGTTGCAAATCTGTAAAAGTATAGTCATTTCTTCCGCTGTTGTTAGTGGCAGCCGCTATCCCTGTTGTAGAAAAAGCTATTGCATTGGCGCTTCTTTCAATTTCAAAATGCGATGTATTGATTTCGTTTTCGGTTATCCAGTTTAATTGAACAGTACTGTTTATTTTTTTACCCGAAAAAGAAAGTAAAAGTAATGGCACAGCACTGCCTTTTACAAATGGAATTATTGATGTAATACTCCAGTCGTCTTTTGAGCGGATGTAAAAAACATGGTTCCCGTTAGGCAATGCAGTAACGTCTGCAGAAAAATTAAGGTTAGCAATATCAACGCTGGGGATAATAGTGATGGGGCTTCCATTTCCAAAACCCGGATCGGTATCAAAGAAATATTCCGCTACTGTTATATTGCCCGGTGCTGCAGGGGCTGCAGGATATGCAGGGTCGGCATCATAAACAAACTCTCCTAAATTGGTAATGCACCACCCTCCTTCTGCGTTTAATGTTCGCAAATAAATGCGGTGTGTGCCATTACTGAGGCTGGCGGTATTAACTGTTGCAGTTACATTTGAAATATCAATTGCGGCTGTAATAGAAATATTGATACCATTACCAAATCCGGGATCGGCATCAAAAAAATATTCAGCTTTTATAATATTGCCTGGTGCTGGTGGTGCTGGCGGATAAGCAGGATTGATATCTACAATAAATTCTGCCGCATTACTTATGCTCCAGCTGCCCTCTAAATTTAACGTACGCAAATAAATGCGGTGCGTACCGGTACTTAATGCAGCGGTATTTACAGCAGCCAGTACGTTGGGTAAGTTTGTTGCAGCAGTAACCGGTATATCAGTTCCGTTACCAAAACCCGGGTCGGTATCAAAAAAATATTCAGCTTTTATAATATTGCCTGGTGCTGGTGGTGCTGGCGGATAAGCAGGATTGAAATCAACAATAAATTCTTTAAAATTACTAATGCTCCAGTTGCCTTCTACACTTAAAGTACGAAGATAAATGCGGTGTGTACCAACACTAAGTGCAGCCGTATTTACTAATGCCAATACGTTCGGTAAATCTACAGCAGCACTAACGGTAATGTCAACACCGTTACCAAAACCTGGATCGGTATCAAAAAAGTATTCGGCCTTTATAATATTACCTGGTGCTGGTGGTGCAGGCGGATAAGCAGGATTAAAATCAACAATAAATTCTTTAAAATTACTAATACTCCAGTTTCCTTCTGTACTTAAAGTACGAAGATAAATACGGTGTGTGCCAAAACTAAGTGCTGCAGTATTTACAGTTGCCAGTACATTGGGCAAATCTACAGCAGCAACAACAGAAATATTAACACCGTTGCCGAAGCCGGGGTCGGTATCAAAAAAATATTCTGCTTTTACAATATTTCCCGGCGCTGCTGGTGCAGGTGGATAAGCAGGATCCTGCGCAAAAATGCATTGCGCCCCCAGCAACAAACTAAAAAATATAAATAAGTATTTCATAAATAATATTTTGAATTATTAATTAATAATGATTAATTAATAACTACGCTTAATTATTGTTCCGTGTACTAAACGTAATACTCATAGTAGCACTGCCCGAAGGAATACTTGCCGGCACGGTTAACAAATAGATAGATGGCACTGCAGGTATCCCCGATAGTTTGTAAGGGTCGGTACTGCCGTATGCACCGCAGTCGGGTGTTAAAGCACCAATGGTTACTCCGGCTGCTATTGCCGGCGAAGCAGCTTTTAGCTGATACCTTGCATCATTGCTTCCGGTAAGGGTAAATACATTTGCTTCCAGCACGCCTAACTGGTTGGCCACTGCACCACCGGGCAATGTTTGTGTGGCAAAAGAAAAAAGATTATTTTTTACATTAGAATTAGTAAACGTTGCATTGTTAGGGCTAATGATAATGTTATTAGCCACGTAAGCATTGGGACAATTAAAAGTGCCTGCTATTTTTAAAACGTTGTTTCGCACAACGCAGCCAACACCGGTAAAGCTGGTGTAAGAAGTACCAAAGCCTAAGGCATCATCAAAAATACAATTTTCTACCACGCAGTTACTAAGGCTTCCGCCTGTAATAGACGAAGGTGTATTTTTATTAAAACATTTTCTGATAGTTATACCATCATGCGTACCCGCAGCCAAAGCCAACCCGGTAAAATAGCATTTTTCAAACACCAGGTTGTATACTGCAGCACTAACCTGTATGTTTGCGGCATTTAAAAAATGAACACCCAAAAATTTAGAGCCATTGGCCCCGTTAACTATGGTTGGTCCGTTTATCTGGCTTGTATTAATGCCAGCCTGTAACCCTGTATTGCCGCCTGCAGCAGGATCGAGCAGGTAACCTACTCCAATTACTACCAGGCGTTTGTTAATGGTACTTGAGCCATAGCTTGTGGCACTAGGTTCAATATGTATGGTATCCCCCACAAGCACAGATACACTGCTAACTGCTGCAGTAAAAGTGGTAAAATCGGCTACTACGCCAACGTTGTTATTCACCCGCCATATTTTGGCAGCAGCACAAAAAGTGTTAAGCGTAAAAATAACAAGCGCAAGTAAAGTTTTAATGTTTGCCATAAAAAAAGTTTATAAATGATAAAAGAGATTTTGCAAAATAATTTCAAAACTATTCTTGGTGAGGATGGTATGCAATAGAACAAAAGTTATTTTACAAAGCATCCATTATTTCAAAAATAGAAATTACATTACTGCTGCCTGTCACCCGAAACAGTGATTTGCAGTGGATTTGATTAGAATCACCCTAAACTGGTATTTTAAAAGTATTGCTTGCTTTTTTGAGTGAGAATAGCAACCTTTGAAAGATTGAATAATTTAATTTTGATTATGCGGCTCAATAGAAAAATTTTTATTTGCATAACTGCATTCCTGATTTTTTTATCAGTTACAGTGGCGCAAACAAAAACCATTGACAGCCTTTTGTATTTACAAAAAAATGTACGGCAGGACACGGAAAAGATTATGCTTAATTATAAGCTTGCAGAACAATTAAGCACAAACGATGCAGCTGCGGCCAGCAAATATCTTGATGCCGGATATACGCTTGCAAAAACAGTCGGCGATAAATATTATACCGCCAGGTATTATTTTAAAAAAGGAGATCTGCTTTTTGATATAGCAAAATATACTGAATCCCTCAGCTACTACGATTCGGCAACAGCTATATACAATACATTGATAACTGTTGCAAAAACTGCATCATCGCCGTTTGAAAAATACCTTTTTGAAAAAACAGATTGCCTTATTGGCAAAGCCCTTGCATCTGCTAAACTTTATCGTTTTCAGGAATCAACAGCGTACTGCCTGGAAGGGATAGCCGGTATTGAGCATATTAAAAGCAATAAAAAGAATGTGTTATTGGCAACACTGCATGCAGATATTGCCAGTAACTATTACGACCTGGAACAGTTTGAAAATTCTTTACAATATGATAAATTGGGACTTACTTATTTAAACCGCAACGATGATATTGATGTGTATGTAATTGGCCATCTCTTTGTAGCAGATGATTTTAGTGCATTGTCGCAGTTTGATTCATCAGCCGCATATCTTGAAAAAGTGAGACCCATTGTAATGCAGTTACAAAAACCAAATTTAGATGTAAGGTTTTATTACATATTGGGTGGTATTTACCGCAAACAAAAAGAATGGAACAATGCATTAAGCGCTTATCAAAAAGCAAATGAAGCAGCAAAAAAATTAAAAGATGATTTTCAAATAGTAAACAGCCAAGAAGGTCTTGCTGCCTGCTACCTGTACACTGGCAATCTTGCAAAAGCACGAGAACTGGCGTTGGATGTTTTAAATGAATCGGGCAGAATAAATATTCCTCTGGGTAAAGTGCTGGCTTTGCAATTGCTTACAGAAATTGAGGGGAAAGCGGGTAATATTGATAAAGCATTTCAATACCAAACACAATTTATAATGATAAGTGACAGTGTAAAAAAAGAAAAAGTGCAGCGGCAAATGAATGAAACAGAAGTAAAGTATCAAACCGAAAAAAAACAAAAAGAAATACTGTTGTTACAAAAAGACAGGCTTGCGCAATCGCTTTCTATCAAAAAAAAATCAACACTCAATTATTTTTTAATTGGTTCTTTAGCAGCTTTAATGGTTGTTGGATTTTTAGGCTATCGAAATTTTCGCCACCGGCAGCAATTTGCAAAGCAGCAGGATGAATTGCAGCAGCAACGCATACGTGAACTGGAAAAAGATAAACAATTGGTAGCGGTTGATGCTATGCTGCAGGGGCAGGAAGAAGAGCGAAGCCGGTTAGCAAAAGATTTGCATGATGGATTGGGTGGTTTATTATCTGGCGTAAAATTTTCCTTAAGCAATATGAAAGACAATTTAATTATAACACCCGATAACATGACTGTGTTTGAACGGTCATTAGATATGCTGGACACTTCTATAAAAGAACTGCGGCGTGTGGCGCATAATATGATGCC
>NZ_JANMUN010000014.1:0-2482 GCF_031391665.1 Ferruginibacter sp. | reverse complement strand
ATGGCGGGCTACCAGGGGCAGAATATTAAGAATCCCACCTTACCCGAACGTGCAAGGAAGAATGGCGGTTTTGATTTTGATATGAACGCCAAGTTAAATGTGAATGCAAATATTGGGGAGAAACTGAAATTTCCTATTAACTATAGTACACTTTCCAACCTCGGCTTTGATAATCAACTCAAACTGGATTATAAGGGCATGGATGATGAGATAATTAAGAGCCTTGAGGCGGGTAATATTTCTTTCCAGTCAAGAAGTGCATTGATACCCAGTGCACAGAATTTATTTGGCGTGAAAGCCCAGTTGCAGTTTGGAAAATTATTCGTCACAGCTGCAATAGCCAACCAGAGATCAACACGTCAATCCGTGGCGCTACAGGGCGGCGCTTCTACCCAGAGTTTTACCAAGAAGCTGGATGATTATGAAGAGAACCGACACTTTTTGGCCGCTCAGTATTTCAGGGCAAATTATAATAAGGTAATGCAAAATTTACCTGCGGTAATTGCTCCCATACAAATTTTAAGAATGGAAGTTTGGGTTACCAATAGAAATGGTGCTACCACAGATACAAGGGATGTAGTGGGATTAATGAATTTAGGTGAAGATGGCAATCCTAATCCCGGCATACCTACCAATTTTTCTAATACACTTTATTCATCTGTAACTGCTAACCCTACAAGCAGAGACCCTGCACTGGTGTATAATAATTTATTAGGCCTGGGGCTTCAACCCGTACAGGATTTTGAAAAAACATTTGCACGTAAGTTAGATTCTACACAATATACTTTTCATCCAAAAGTTGGTTTTATTTCTTTAAGCCAGCCTTTGCAAACCGATGAAGTGCTTGCAGTTGCTTATCAATATTCTTACAATGGAAAAATTTTCCAGGTGGGAGAATTTTCTCAGGATCTTCCGCCAGACAGTACCACAGCCACCCAAAAAATATTATTTTTAAAATTATTAAAAGCTACATCTCAAAGGCCAAACTTGCCCATTTGGGATTTGATGCTGAAAAACGTATATCCAATTGGCTACGGTACATTAACACCAACCGATTTTAAATTAGATGTGTTGTACCAGGAGCCAGGCCTTGGTTTAAAACGTTATGTACCATTCGGAAATAAAAACCCGGGCTTCCCCATAATTTCATTAATAAACTTAGACCGTTTAAATAACCAATTAGATCCCCAGCCCGATGGTGTGTTTGATTACGTAGAAGGCTACACCGTTTTCTCACAATACAGCCGCATAATGTTTCCGGTGCTGGAACCTTTTGGCCGGGATTTAGCGCAGGGCATTTACACCAATCCTGCTTCCCCTACAATAAAAGATACTTTGTTCTATGCTTTGTACGATTCTATTAAAGCAGTGGCACAACAGTTCCCCAATTTAAACAGGTTTGTTTTAAAAGGTTCAGCAAAAATTTCCGGATCGTCCGATATACCCATTGGCTACAATATTCCACGTGGCTCGGTAACCGTTAGTGCCGGTGGCAGAACTTTAATTGAAGGAATTGATTATGATATTAATTACGATTTAGGTACCATTAAAATCATCAACTCAGCAGTAATTAATTCGGGCATACCGGTGCAGGTTAATTACGAAAACAATGCATCTTTTGGTCTGCAGCAGCGAAATTATATGGGGTTAAGGTTTGATTACAATGCAAAAAATACCCTTAAAGAACAATTGAGTTTTGGAGGCACGATGGTGCGCCTTGGCGAAAGGCCTTTCTTTAATAAAACAAATATTGGTGAAGATCCTATCCGTAATACTATGTATGGGCTGGATGTTAACTACCGTAAAGACATACCCCGGTTAACCAAATTGCTGGATAAATTACCCTTTTATCAAACCACAGCTCCATCATCAGTAAACGTATTTGCCGAAGGTGCTGTTTTAAAACCCGGCCATGCACCACAAATTGGTAAAGGATCAAAAGGCACTTCTTATATAGATGATTTTGAAAGCAGTAAGTCGGGTATCGATTTAAGGTTTCCTCAAAACATCTGGACTTTAGCTTCCACTCCTTTTGGTGCAACAGATAGGTTAGGTAATATACTTTTTCCTGAAGCTGCATTAAACGATAATATTGATTATGGAAAAAACAGGGCAAAGCTGGCCTGGTATCAAATTGAGCAATTATTGCAGCAGTATAAAGGAAGCAATAACCCACTTGCAAACGACAGGGTCGAATTGAGCGATCCACGGGTAAGGCAGGTATATCAAAAAGAAATTTTTCCTCAAAAAACCACTGGCTTTGGCGAAAGTTTTTTACAAACATTCGATTTGTCTTATTATCCAAAAAACCGGGGGCAGTATAATTATGATGATGTGAACGTTACTCCTAATGGGGAGTTAATAAATCCTAACCAGCGCTGGGGTGGTTTAATGCGTAGTTTAGATCAAACAGATTTTGAAACCGGTAATATTGAGTTTGTAGAATTTTGGCTGCAGGATCCTTTTGTACCTTCTCAAAAAA
>NZ_JANMUN010000125.1:0-15539 GCF_031391665.1 Ferruginibacter sp. | reverse complement strand
GGGCCGCTGCTAAAGTCGCTTTCTTCCTCTCTTAATTTAGCAAGATAATACAACATGCAATAGATGAGTAACAAATACGCTTCTGCCGCCAGTAAATTACCACTTAAATGATTGGGGTTGCCAAAATTTTCAACCGTACTAAAATTAATTATTATTATTAACAGGGAAAGATTGGGCAAGATATACAACCATTTTTTAAATGCCTGTTGCTTAAGCGCTATAAAAAAATAACTGAAACAAACAAAACGAATTACGGAGTGTACATTGTATAATGGATTATTACTTTGTAGCCACCATGGAAGATAAATTTTATACTCCGCAATAATATTACCAATTAAATTGAGCAGTAAAGCCGCAAACAGGTACACAATCACGGGCTTTAAAAAATCCGGCTGCCTGCGGTGGAATAAAAAATAAATGATGGGTATAAGCAATGCCCACACTTCCGACCAATCCAGTATAAAGCCTAACAGTGCCTCCATCGTTATCAATAATTTACCAGGATAAAATATTTTTTACTTTAAAAATAAAGGGTACTGATAAAAAACTTTACTGAAAGCTTGACATTAAGAAAATTACAGTTTATCTTTTACATACTCAAATAATCTTCCTTCTTTATTCTTTAACCATTAAACCTTCATTATGAAAAAGATTTTTTTATTGGCAAGTGCTTTTTTATTTTTTATTCTACTGGTGCTGCTATTACCTTCCTGTAATAATAATGATGCTGCTGCACCAAAATCCGGCACGGCTGTTACCGCAGCAAACCCAGCACCAGCAGCAGTTGCAGTGCCCGCTAATCTTTTAAACGGCCATTTAGATACTTTATGGATAACTGCGGCCAACTTTACTGCATTAGGTAACGGATCAAGAATAACGTTTAGATTTTATGACACCCTTGATGCTTTTACCCTGCGTGGGTGGACGGGTAACAGTAACGGCTGGAATGACCGTTTGCCCGATGTTAAACTTTTTAAAGGCAGAGAAAGCCCGGTTACGTTTGGGCAGGGCAGTTATTTCGGCAACTTACAAATATCGCCTAACCAATACAATACCATCAGGCAAAGATTAACTGCTACCGGCGCAACCTTTGTTTTATTTTGCCCGGTAAATCCCACTGTTCCTCCCACTGCAGGGCAAATAAGTTATAATATTTATTTAACCAGCGACGAACCCGGCGATTTTTCACCTTCGTTTAAATATAAGTTTGTAGTAGATGCAACGGGAGTAAGCACCAATCCATCGCCACCAAAAAACAGCAATTAAATTTTTTTAGTGTTTTGTTTTTATGCCCGCCGGGTTTTAGGAAGATCTCTTTTTAAAACCCGGTGTTATTTTATGGCATCAATATAAAAGCAACAATAATAAGAATTAATACCAGTTAGACATTGAATCAATCCGATAAAAAAAAGTCAGGGTTGAGCTTGACGGAACCAAATGCAATTTCTCATTTCGTCAAGCCGGCATTCCCATTGGTGTAAATAATTTACATCTGTCTTTTTAATGATACAAATTTGTACTGTAAAAATAAAATACATGAAAATTTATATCATCATACCGGTGTCGCTTAGCCTTTTAAGCCTTAGCGCCTGTTCTCAAAATGCAGTACAAAAACAAAACAGCTCTGTTAAAACTACACAGCATATTGGTGGCCCGTGCGAAGGCTGCGAAGCCATTTATGAAAGTGCCATTCCGCTGGAGCAACTGAATGAAACAGATACCCTGCCCGACTTTACTGAGCCTGGCCCCAAAATAGCCATCAGCGGAATAATTTACCAAGCCGATGGAAAAACACCTGCTGCAGGTGTGGTACTGTATGTGTATCATACCAATCAAAAAGGCATTTACCCAAGTAAAGGCGATGAAAAAGGCTGGGCAAAAAGGCACGGTTATATACGTGGCTGGGTTAAAACAGATAATAATGGTTTTTATCAATTCTTTACACTTCGTCCTGCGCCTTACCCCGAACAAAATGCAATGGAGCATATTCATGTTACTGTAAAAGAGCCGGGTAAAAATGAATACTGGCTAAGTGAATATATGTTTGATGATGATCCGCTGTTGACAGCATCAAAAAGAAATTTAAATCAACACCGTGGAGGAAATGGAATAATAAAATTGGTACCGCAGGCAAACGGGATATTACATGGCACACGTCATATCACCCTCGGATTAAATGTTCCTGATTATCCTTACGCCGGACTTCCAAAAATAAAATCAGGTTTAGCAATCGGTGCCAACTGCCCAGCTTTCGATCCTGTGCATCTATCAGGAGCGGATAGAGGAAAAACAGTTTGCCCTATGTGCAAATACGGTTATGGCCAGGGCGTGATGGTGTGGTTCAACCATGCCAATCTTGATCAGTTGAGTGAGTTTGCAAAAAAACTGGAACAGGAAATGGAAAAACGTGGCGAGAAAAAGTTTCGTGTTTTTTTGGTGTACATGAACCCACTTTATAAACAGCACAGCAGCAATGGAGAAGAAATATTGGGAAGAAAAATAAGGAAATGGTGTGATGAACAGGGGCTAAAACGTGTGGCCATGGTATGGGTGCCCTCACCAACAGATGCAGAAACCTGCGGCCTGTATAAAATAAATCCTGATGCAAAAAACACCGTGTTTATTTATAAAAAAAGAACCATCGTTGATAAGTTGGTTAACATCGCCTATAATGAAGAAACGGTAAATGCAATATTACAAAAGATAGATTCGCCAACATTATAAAAGTACAGCCATGAAATATTTATTTATCTATTATTTTTTACAACAACAGCAGTTATGCTTATTGTTGATGCGTTCACCACCATCCGGAATTTGCTAACACTTTTTCTTCATTTATTTTCTAATAAAAAAAATTACAGTCATGAAATCAATTATCAGTAAAACAATATTGCTGGTTGCCATAGCCGCAACTTTGCTTTCTTTCTCATCAAAACTTTCAACTGCCTCGCCAGTTGGCGGCGAAGGATTTGAAATTTCCCTTAACGGTAAAATTGTATTGCAGCAATTTGGTAAGGATATGGAGAATGTAAAAACCCTGCAGCTCAGTTCCGCATCTGCCAACGATAAACTAACCATCCGCTATCATCATTGCGGTAAAGTGGGCAAAAACAGAATTGTTACTATTAAAGATGAGCAAAACAAATTGATAAAAGAATGGCGTTTTAATGATGCCTCAACTGCCTTTGGCGATATGAGCTGCAGTGTGCAGGATATTATCAGCCTTAAAAAAGGCAGCAATACTATTTTTAAAATTTATTACTCTTCCAGCGAATTGCCCAATGGCCGCCAGCTTGCTTCGGTTATTGTGGCCAACACTAATAAAGTACAGCCATAAACAGTACACCTGTAAAATGCCCCGGCTGTTTTTATAGTTGGGGTATTTTTTTTTCACCAGGAAAAAAAATGCTGTTGTGGTGGTGTTTTTTTTATGGTGTAATAATTTGATGAAGTAGTTTTTAATTGCCGAGCCACTGGCACGACAATTAAATTTTTGGAGAACTGATCTGCAAATTGCCTTCCCAATTTTGCCGACAGTGTCGGCAAAATTCAGTTGCCATAATCAAAATTTTTATAGTTACAGGTTTTGTATAAAGCTGTTGCTATTCCGATAACTTATTTCGCTCTATTCTTTCTTTGGCTTCTATTAAAATACTGTGTATCTTTTTTTCTAATTGTTTTTTAGGTGGCAGTTCCGTCCAGTATTCGGCTACCATTATGCCGTCTTTGTGCATCTCCAGCAATTCTATTTGTTCCCTGCTGCTTTCGGCACAAAGTATTAAGCCTACCGGTGGCAATTCACCAGCTGCCTTTTCGTATTTATCCAGCCATTTTAAATACAATTCCATTTGGCCTTTATGTTCTGCTTCAAACTTACCCAGCTTTAATTCTACAGCTACTAAACGTTTTAAATTCCGGTGATAAAAAAGCAGGTCTAAATGAAAATCTTCGCCATCAATTATCATCCGCTTTTGGCGTTCTACAAAAGCAAAGCCTTTGCCCAATTCTAAAATAAAGGCTTCCAGTTCCCGTAAAATCGCTTGTTCCAAATCCTTTTCTAAATAAGTATTTTGCAGTCCTAAGAAATCTAAAAAATAGGGGTCTTTAAAACTGTTGTGGATGGCAGGATGGTTACTGGTATTTTGTAAATTGGCTATGCTGCTTCGTTCAAAGGTTTTGGTGCTAATTTGTTTGCGTAGTTCTCTTACGCCTAATGATTGTGTGGCAGATGCCTGAGCATAATATAGTTTTGCTTCCTGGTTTTTGATTGGTATTAATTCTCTAAAATGTGACCAACTCAATTGTCGCGACAGTGTCGCGACAATTGACAAATCGGGAAACTGCTCGGCAAACTGTAGCATTCTACGCAGGTTGCCCAACTCAAAATTTCTGCCATATCTTTCTTCCAATTGTGTAGACAGTGTCGCCACAATCTGTTTTCCATAGTCTGCCCGTTTATTTTGAAGTATTTCTTTATTAATGCGGTTGCCTATATGCCAAAAAAGCATGGTAAGGGTGCTATTGGCTTGCGAAACTACCTGCTGTTGGCTTTGCTCAATAAGTTGCGACAGCTCATTGAATAAATCTTTTTCGGCGGCTTTTGTAATTGTATTTGTTTTTGTCATTAAATTATTTTTTAAAACTACCTCAATAAGTAAACTTCATACCAACCGGTAAGCTTGCCTTTAAAAAAGTTGAGCGTTTTTTATAGCATTGTTGATTTGCTAACATTAGCCCATATAAATTTCATTATTTGTATTTTATAAAACAAGATCACCAAATTTTGTATGCGCCGTTTAAATACTAAAAATACATTTTGAAAAGAATGGATTTGCTATACAGTTTTTCTCATACCCATAGCAGTCTTTTAAGTTACTATACATCGTTAGGAGGTTTATAACCTTGCCAACCCAAGGTAAGAAAATTGGATAAATTATTTTAAGAATGATTACAGGCTTGCAGGCAAGCTCTGTTTAATTCCGGTCGTTATTTTTTTTGGAGAAGTGATGACGAAGCTGCCGGGGTGCATTGTGAAAGAGCTGTGGAAGGGGAATGAGAAATTAAAAAAGCCGCCTCTTTTTTAATAGGTTGCATTATGCCGCGGTTAAAAACCGCTGGAACTGTTAGACACAAGTGACCCGCTAAAGCGGAACACCTTGCGCCAGAGGCCAGAGGGCCGAACACTTAAGCCAGTTGGGTAAACGATTGTTGCGAATGCGAAATGCTTTTTTCGGTAACAGTATGCTTGGGCTATTCGTTGTTGGTCAATAAGACGCAACAACAGCGAGGAAGGGTGCGAAGATTGGTGCGTAACACCAACAAAGGCGAGAAAATTCCACTGGAACGAAACTTTTTTTTCTGGCATCTCTTTAGCAGTATCAATTACACAATCATAATAAAATTGAAATGCAATGGATAAAACTAACACACCACAAACGGATGTAGACAAAACACCGGAAAGTAAAACCCGGCCGCAAGATGGGTTGCCACCGGTTGTTGAAAAAATTAAGGATGCAAAAAAAGAGGACACAGAGGAGGAGGTTAAAGAAAGTTTTAAAGACCCTGATGTGCCGGCGGAACTTCCCGTTGGAAATGATGGAATAGAGGTTGGGGGAGAAGGTTGAACAGCACCTCCCGGTTTGGGGCAGGTCTCCTGACCTGATGTAAACAAAACAGGAAGCATCACCGTGCCGCCGTCTGGTCTCCACACCAACGGCGTTGTACTTATAATGCTGCTACGGTATTTATATTTACTGTACACTTTTTTAAATGCAGCGTAGGCCATGCTACCCGTTGGCCGGGAGACCAGACGGGGGCGTATGCTGAGTAGCGGAATACCTACGGCGGCGAAAACGATGCATCGCAGTAAACAATTGTTGCGAATGCGAAATGCTTTTTTCGGTAACAGCATGCTTAGGCTATTCGTTGTTGGTCAATAAGACGCAACAACGGCGAGGAAGGGAGCGAAGATTGGTGCGTAACACCTGCGCCAAACAATTAAGCCAGTTGGGGAAGCTACTTAGAATGTACTATGGCTAATTTCTTTTTTTGTCTTTTTTTGTAACTATTAATTGTTTCAATTCTATGTTCTATCAAATCATTGGGATAAATAACTTTTCCAAAATGTTTGATTTGTACTTCACTATAATCTTTATCATGTTTATTATACTTATCGATAACGTATTTTTTCAATTTATCTTTAATATTTAAGTTGTACTTGTCCGAATAGTATAACGTATTTACAACGCATAATTTGTAATTCGGATTTTTTTCATAAACCACATCGATTTTCTCATCACGAAGAAATTTAAGGAAGCTATCAGTGTAGTAAAAGAGCTTATCATTAAACGAATAAACAATTGCTGAAAAATTAAAGAAAGCTGTCCCTGGAACTCTTCTTTCAAGATCAAAGTTCAGCATGGGTTCATTTTTAAATGCCCAAGTTTGTTCCAGAAACCATAGATCAATTGTGGTCTTATTGAATATGATTTTAAATCCTCCAAAACTATTTTTGGTAACTTTTGCATTACCTAATAAAGAAAAAATATCAATTTCATTTTCGAGAATAATATCAATGTCCCTGTTATTTTTTTCACCAAGAAAAAAATTTCTTATGACGCCACTAAAAATAAAAACCCTTGTCTTTTCACTAATTCGGGATATTAATTTCATGACTAATTCGTCCTCGGTACGCATTAGGTAGTCATAAAATGAAAGCTTGGAACTTTCTACATATTCTTTTATATCAGATAATCTTTTGCCCACTTAATTTTTGATAATGGTTTAATGCAAATTGGTCTGTCATACCAGAAACAAAATCTACAATAATCCGCAATTTATAATAATCATTTAATACTTCTATAGACTCGGTTTCCTTATGTCCATTTTCAATTAATGCTACTCTTTTTATACCAGATGAAATTAAGCCTACCGCTCTATCTCTGTAGTCTCTATCTTTATGAAACATAAATTTAATGTAATAATCTAATAATCCAGTAAGCACAGAGTGTCCAGTTAATTCTAACGAGGTAATAGGCCTTTTCGGAAAAATTTCCCTTATGCAAAATGTTTGTAAGCATTTTGCTAATTCATTCCCATCATCAAATATTAACTCCTTATGATACTCTCCTTTGTAGATTATATCTAAATTGTTTAAAAAATTTGAAGATGCTAAATTAACTAATTTCCCAATAAGGTAAATTCTGAGATTTGCCATTTTTGTTATCTCAATACCATTAGTAGTGTTTTCTTTATCTAATTTTTCAAATTGTTCATTTAGCCCAGGTATTTTGGAGAAATTCTCTTTAACGAAATTATAATTATACCATCCTTTGCTGAAACCGTCTTCAATATCCATTACCAAATAACATATTGAATCTGCTGCCTCCATTAAAAAAGATAAAGGATGTCTTTTGATTTCGCCATCTAAAATTAATCCACAGTTAGTAGCAACTTCTTCAAGATATTTTTTCTCCGATTGAAATACGCCTCTTTTCTTTTTATTTATTATGGCTTTTATAATTGGACCTGTATTTGGGTACTTAAGATAACTACATAGTGTTGCAGAGGTAAGGTTTAAGCCTTTATCGTCATCTAGTATTTGTAATTTAGTCAAAACACGAAACCCTTGGGCATTACCATCAAACTTTGTAAAATCTTCAGGTTCATCATCGGAAAGATTAATTATTTTAATTTTTTTGGCTCCTTCTAAATCACCAGCCTCTTCAAGTTTTTTTTTCTCAGCCCTGCTAATTTCCTGCTCTTTACAGAATTCTTCAAAGTAGTTTTGTATAACAGTCTCTCCAAAATGACCAAAAGGAGGATTTCCTATGTCGTGAACTAAACAAGCATTTTTTAATAAAACTGGTATTTGCCTATAGAGATCGGCTTCTGTTCTTCCAGTCCTTTCTTGAAATTCTTTATTCTCACAAACTTTTAAACCGAGCGAATGACCAACGGCCATTACCTCCATTGAATGAGTTAATCTTGAATGAGTATTATCATCAGACGTTAACGGAAATACTTGCGTTTTATCATGCATGCGACGAGTAGCAGGGCTAAATATTACTCTCCCAAAATCACTTTCAAAGTCGTTGCGGGGATCAGTGGCTGTGAGCCTTTTTGAAACCCTTAATCTTTTATTACTAAGTAAATCATTCCAATTCATATAGTTTTGTTTTAATTGACAGAACGTAATATCAACAATTTACCCCAAGGAACCGTTTTTATTTTTCTTTATTCAGTTGCTACTAAAAATATTAAAATTTTTTGAAAGTGTGCTTTAAAGAGATTTTATGATATATTAATGATATTAACTACCTTAAAGTTATTAATATGTACTTTTTGATTTTTAAAAACTAGCAGATATCAGAAAATGACTTCAACTTCCCCACTTCGATACCCTGGCGGCAAAACACGATTTACAAATTTTATTGAAGAATCTATTGTTGCATCAAATGAAAAAGCAAACATCTTCGTTGAGCCATTTTGCGGTGGTGCAGGTGCTTCAATTTCGTTGCTTGAATCAGGTGTCGTCGATAGGATAGCAATTAATGATTTAGATCCCCTCGTATCAAGTTTTTGGAAAGTTGTTTTTGGTAAAAGTTGCGAATCAAGATATCATATAAACTGGTTAATCAATAAAATTGAGACAACTAAGATTACAATAAAAGAATGGCGTTTACAAAAGGCATTAGTACCAAAAGATATAAAAGAAGCTGCTTGGAAATGTCTTTATTTAAATAGAACTAGTTTCAATGGTATTCTATATAAAGCCGGTCCAATTGGGGGATGGGGACAAACAAACAGAAAATTGGATGTTCGGTTTAATAAAGAAAAAATAATATTAAGGATTAATAATTTATACGAATTACGTGAACAAGTTGATCGTGTTGATTCACTTAATTGGAAACGCTTTTGTTCATATTATGCAAAATCTAAAGAGTCATATTTATATCTAGATCCTCCTTATTATAATAAGGCAGAGCAGTTATATGGATGTTTATTTGATAATTCAATGCATATCTCTCTACGTGATTATCTTATAAATGTTTCTGTGCCATGGATGTTATCGTATGATGATGCCCCGGAAATAAGGAAACTTTATAATAAACAAAAAGGTATTCGTGGACGAGTAATTGATCAAACTTATTCAACCCATCCTGTTGGCGGAAATAGTTTTGTTGGAAGGGAGTTGTTTTATAGCAATAGGGACCTACCAGCTTTAAAAAGAGAAATTGAACCACATGTTGGCTTAACTATTGTCGGAAATGCAAGGAAAGTTTTGTCTATCTCTAATGAAGCTATTCGTATTCCAACAATTTCTTTTTTTGAACTAGGAAGTTAAAAATTAAAATTTATGGCTGATATTCTTAATCAAATTGTTACAAGCGAAAATGAACTTGTAAAACTATTAGGTAATTATAATGAATCTTTTGTTGGTTATGTATATGGTATGCGTTTCGATGAAGTATTAATTCTTACAAATGACAACTGGAAACATTTAGTAAACGGCATACCACATAATTCCTTTCTTGTTTCAGCTGGTTTTAATCCTGAACGCATGGCTGATGCTGCAATAATCGATAAAGAAGTGGTTCTGTTACGGGTATTAGAGCCTGTTAATCTTCCGCAAGACAATGATTTTATTCGTACTCGTATTGAGCACCATCAAAGACGAACATCAAATGAAAAACTTCCTGGAGATGTTAATGATGGCATGGACCCGATGACTGCGTCAGAATTACAAGCCGGCGGATTGCGTTGTAGTATACTTGGAACATTCTATATTGAAAACGGACAGTTACGTTTAGGTAGTGATATAGAAAATTTTATGACCCTGTCTAGAATGAGAGCCTATAAACCAAGTGGGGATGCTTTAGCAATGATAGTGAATCACATTAATCCAGAAGTTCAGACTAAAGCAATAGAGGAGGCACATAAAGCTGGATTTAAAAAGATTCCTTCTCCTATAGAAATTGGAACTGTCCGTTATACTTCTACTGCAAGAATGCATCGTGGTCCTAATACCCCTTTAGTTAAAGTATTAATTCAACCCACAGATTTTCTTTCTAGACGCACCGCCGTATTGGGAATGACGAGAACAGGAAAGTCTAATACAGTTAAAACAACTGTTTCAGCTGTCGCTCTTGCGGCCCTAACAGATAATATACCTGTTGGACAATTGATTTTTGATATAAATGGCGAATATGCTAATGCCAATGCTCAAGATGATGGTAGTTCTATTGCTGACGTATTTGAAAATACTGTTTGTTATAGAGCCATAGATACGCCTGAAAAACCAAATTTTAAAGATTTAAGAATTAATTTTTATGACCAACCGGATGTTGCGCTTGGGCTTCTTGAACAATTATCGAGGGAAACACGTGGGAATGCTCAAGATATTACAACGTTTATTACTAGTTCACTTGATGAACCGGATCGATCAGAAAGAGGAGATCATAATCGTTGGCAAGTTAGAAAAGCTGTTTTTCATTGTATAATATACTCATCGCAATACCAAGCTCCTGCAAATTTTAGAATAGATTTTCCTGTAAGTGGCCAAGTAGTAGCTCTTGTTCAACCAGAACTTCCTGCCGGATTCCCTTCAACAATAACAAGAGGAAATCAACCTTTTTATCAGTTAACACTTGATCAGGCAAAAATTTGGTTTTTAGCAGCAAGAAGAATTAATAGAAGTAGCCCATTACCTTCAAGTGGTGGCGGAGGTTGGGTTGATAGTTCTTTACAAGCTTATTTAAATGTTTTGGCTAATGAAAGTTCAGGTGGAACTTATATCAGAGGGTATAGACAACTTCAAGAATATGTGGAATATCATTCAAGCACCAGACATGGAGATGTAGTACAAGAAATTTTAAATTTTTTGTACTCTGGAAGAATTGTAATACTTGATCTTTCGGCTGGTCCAGTTTCAATACGTAAGACTTTATCTGAACGTGTAGCAGTTGCTGTATTTAATCGACAATTTGATGATTTGAATCACGGCAAGCAACCTATGAATGTTGTTTTGTATGTTGAGGAAGCTCACAACTTAATTGGTAAAAGTGCGGCTCTCACAGACACTTGGCCACGTATTGCGAAAGAAGGTGCAAAGGCTAGAATTGCATTTGTGTATGCAACACAAGAACCATCTTCTGTACATCCTAATATATTAGCTAATACAGAAAACTGGTTTGTGACTCACTTAAACAATGATGATGAATTAAAAACTTTGGGGAAATTTTATGATTTTAGTGATTTTATTGCTTCTCTAAAAGCAGCACAAGATGTTGGATTTGCTCGAATAAAAACACTTTCGTCTCCTTTTGTAATTCCAACTCAAATTAATAGGTTTACTCCTAGTGAAATTATAGCGGCAGTTGCTAAAATAAAAAACAATACAGAGGAGGTAAAAAATGCCATATAATCGAGAAACAGCCGGTAAAGGAGGACATTCTGATTTTGTACGAAATCCAGATGTACAATTGTTCCTTTCCAATTGTGATTATATGAGGCCTCCATCCGATGATGAAGCAAAAGCGATTGCATCTCAATTTACCAATGCTCCAAAAGGAGAACCTCCAATATTGCCTAATTTTATAGTGGCATCTGATGCTAGTAAAAGTGATGCTCCTATTAACGATAAACTTCCATGCACACAACTTGGTTTTATTAAAGTTAGCCATGTACTTGTATCAATGGAAAAATATGCTGAGCTAATAGATCCTAAGTCACGGTTTGTAGATCCTTTTAAAGCTGCAGATATGCACCGCAATGCTCAACCAATTACATACGTTTTACCAGGAAGTAATATCAAATATAGAAATTCAAAAACCGTACGTGATGGTTTTAGGCTTGCTGTATTTGATCAGTTTAACGCAAATAGAAGAGATAATACAAATCGAATGGTATTAACTGAAACACTACTTGCTTTAAATAATAATAAAATTAAGATAAACAAATGTCCTTCGTGTCGTGAATCTATTGAAGAGTTAGAGTTTTTAACATCTAGTCTTGTTCACAAATGTCCAAAATGTTCTGTAGATATTTATATTACAGACTGGTTAAGGTTGCATGAAGGTATTAGTGATTTTGGAGATAATGCAAGTGCAATGACACGAATGATGAATGCCGTTGAACATTTACTGCTTGGTTCATTTATATTAGAGCTTTTAAATAGCACGCCTTCTGCTTTAAATAAAATTGCTTTTGTTGTTGACGGACCTTTGGCTCTTTTTGGGGAACCTGCAAAGCTTCATCAACGGTTGATGTTTTTAATTCATGAAGTAAATAATAAATTAGCTCAGTTAGCACTCGAGCCTGTATTAGTTATGGGGCTTCAAAAAACAGGAAATGTTATGGATCATGCTAATTTACTAGAAAGATTTTTACCAAATGGGGTAATCCGTGTTATCGATGATATGTATCGTCATACTTACATTACAGGAAGTGATTCGCCATCTGATAACTTTGGAAGTGAAACTTACTATGGACAAGATTTTCTTTTTAAGACTGAGCGTGGAAGGATTTTTAATTTTGCATTACCTTACCCGTTTGCGGATAAAGGGGCAAATGGAGCAGATTTTGCAAATGAAAAAGTCCAATTAGAAAGATATGGGTCTTTAATAGAAAGAGCCTGTGATTTAATACGTCATTTTGAATTTGATCTTTATGACAATGCGATTGTTCCTGTTGCATTAGCACATCGTCATGCTTCAATAAGTCTTGTCCCAGGAGGTAAAGTACTCGATCTTCTTACAAGAGCAGGTTTATCTAGTTAACGGTATAATAGTTATAAATTTTATTTTCAATAGCTTATGCCAGTGCCTTTGATATACAAATACAAATCTATCTTTACATATTCAGCACACAGCTAAACACCTTGATTACCTCCTCTCACCCAACCCCACCAAATTTTGTATCTTCAAAAAAAACTTTCACCATGCGCCAACTCTCACTCCTTCTATTGCTCATAGGCATTCAAACCCTCACCGCACAATCACTTATTAAAAACATCACCGTAGTTGATGTAGAAAATAAAAAATTGTTAACCGGTTATACGGTGGTGGCGCTAAACGGTAAAATAATTTCGGTAGATAATAACAAAACATTTGAACTGCCCGAAGGCACCGCAGTAATAGATGGTACAGGTAAATATTTAGTGCCGGGCTTTACGGATGCCCATGTGCATTTTTTTCAGAGTGGTGGTATGTTTACCCGGCCCGATGTAATTGATTTGCGGAGTTACCAGCCGCATGCAAAAGAATTAAACTGGGTGCATAATAACATGGATGATTTTTTACGCCGGTACAGCAGCCTGGGTATTACACAGGTAATTGATGTGGGAGCGTCGTACAATTTTTTAACGCAACGGGATAGTTTTACCAGTAAAAATTATGCACCACTCATCAGCATGACGGGCCCATTGCTCACCACTTATGTACCCGAGGCATATAAAAAATTAGGCAAAGAAGCTCCTTTTGAAATGATGGGTACCGAAGAAGCTGTCCGCCAATCGGTACGCAACCAGTTGCCGCTGCATACCGATTTTATAAAAATCTGGTACATTGTTACTGATGCCGATGTGGAAAAAGGGGCACGTAAAAATTTACCGCTGGTTACAGCCGCTATTGACGAAGCCCATAAAAACAATTTACGGGTAGCCGTACATGCTACAGAACGCATTACTGCACAACTGGCCGTAGAAGCCGGTGCCGATTTTTTAGTACACAGTGTAGACGATGAAATTATCAGCGATGCCTTTGTGCAACTGTTGCTGAAAAACAAAACAGTGCTTTGCCCCACACTGGTGGTAATGGGTAATTATGGTAAGTCACTGGGCCATCAGTATCATTTTACCACAGATGAACTTGCTGTTGCCAACCCAACAACCATTGCAGGCATATTAAATTATCCGCAGCCAGATACGGCCATTGCTAGCCGTTATATTAATGCTATGTCTTCTGCTGAACGTAAAGCAAGTACACAACTGGCAGATTCCATCATGCAAAAAAATCTTAAAAAATTAGTGGCTGCAGGTGTTACTATTGCTACGGGTACCGATGCCGGTAATATTGGTACGCAACACGCCGGCTCGTATTTTCAGGAACTTAAAGCCATGCAGGCTGCCGGTATGAGCAACTGGCAATTACTAGAGGCCAGTACCATTAATGGCGCTAAAGCTGTGGGCAAACAAAACGAATGGGGCAGCATTGCTAAAAATAAATGGGCCAATATGCTGGTGCTTACTGCAAACCCGTTAGATGATATTGCCAATTGGCAAAAGATAGATTGGGTAATTAACAAAGGCATTCCTTTTAAACGGGATTCTTTTATTATGAACACACCCGAAATGCTGGCACAGCAGCAACTGAATGCTTACAATGCCCACAACCTGGAAGCTTTTTTAGCGCCTTATGCAGAGGAGGTGGAGCTGTACAGCTTTCCTGATAAACTGGTGATGAAAGGAAAAACTGAAATGCGTAAAGCCTACCAGTTTGTTACTAAAACACCTAAATTATATTGCCGCCTGGTTAACCGCATTGTAGAAGGTAATACCGTAATTGACCAGGAAGAAGTGTGGGGTTTTGGCGATAAACCTGTTACTGCAATAGCTATGTATGTGGTGGAAGGTGGAAAGATTACCAAGGTTTATTTTAAGCAGTAAATTATTTTTACAACATGAAATTGTTTTATTCAACTGTATTTTTTTTATTTGTAACAGCAGTGTATTCGATTGCACAAATACCCACATCCGGCAATCCCATTATTAAAGGCTGGTACGCCGACCCCGAAGCAGCTATTTTTAAAGATCGGTACTGGATCTATCCCACTTATTCGGATAAATATGAAAAGCAGGTTTTCTTTGATGCCTTTTCTTCAAAAGATTTAGTGCAATGGAAAACGCATCATAAAATTTTAGACACTGCGGCAATTAAATGGGCACGTCGTGCCATGTGGGCACCTGCCATTGTACAAAAAGATAAAAAATATTTTTTATTTTTTGCTGCCAACGATATACAAAGCAACAACGAATATGGCGGCATTGGTGTGGCTGTGGCCAATAAACCCGAAGGCCCTTTTAAAGATTACCTGGGCAAACCTTTAATTGATAAATTTTATAATGGAGCACAACCGATCGATCAGTTTGTATTTAAAGATACAAATGGCGAGTATTATATTATTTATGGCGGCTGGCAGCATTGTAATATTGCTAAATTAAAAAATGATTTTACCGGCATTGTGCCTTTTAGTGACAGTATTTTGTTTAAAGAGATCACTCCAAAAGGTTATGTAGAAGGGCCGTTTATGTTTATGCGTAACAACAAATATTATTTTATGTGGAGCGAAGGCGGCTGGACCGGGCCTGATTATTCTGTGGCGTATGCCATTGCCGATAATCCTTTTGGGCCTTTTGAAAGAGTGGGTAAAATTTTACAGCAGGATTCAGCCATTGCTACCGGTGCCGGCCACCACTCTGTAATGCACCATGCTAAAAAAGATCTTTGGTATATATTATATCACCGCAGGCCGCTTGGCGA
>NZ_JANMUN010000090.1:0-49259 GCF_031391665.1 Ferruginibacter sp. | reverse complement strand
CTTGTAGCAGTGGTTTCGGGCAAATAATAATCTAAATAAACATTGGGTTGTAAAAAGAATTTACCAATGCCATAAGTAAAATCAAAAGAAGCAGCAACAGACTGCAGTTGAAATTTATTGGCAGATTCCGTTTGCTTCTTATTTTGAAGTCTTTTAATTTTTAGCCGGTCGAATATTTTATTGGTATGTGTTGAAGTAATTTTATCACTTCCAAAATTAACGATTAGAGAAGGGGTAAAATCAAGTGCATCATCTTTTGAAAATATTTTATAAAAACTAAAATCATGCGCTACGTTTGCTGATACGGAAAAATAACTGGTCTTATTATTTGTAGAATCATAACCGGATATAAGAACAGTTGTGTCACGACGTGGAATTGAATTAAGAACAGGATAGGTAAAAAGCCCACTTCTAAAAACCACTTCTTTGTAATTTCCATTAGTATAACCTAGTGCTAACCCCGGCAGCAGAATCCCTTTAGCCCTTTTTATATAACCGTAAATATCATTTTGATACAATGATTTTGAATTGTATTTATTTTTATCACTCAAATATCTGGTGTACGAAAAACCGGCCAGCACTTTCTTTCCAAAATAATCGTATGCAGCACTAATACCTGTTTGATACAATTCTAATTTATTTGTACTGTCTGAAGTTAAAAAACCAGTAATTCCAAAACTAAACCCTGCTTTAGTATGGTATATTACTGAAGGAGTAAAAATAATTTGATTAGCAACACCTGTTGCATTAGCCGCATTATTGTTAGAACTGAATGCGCCATTACCCAAGCCTATACTTATATCAACAGAATTTTTTGATTGCTCTTTCATCATTTTTAAAAACTCATCATTCTCCATCATAGAATCCAGCATAGCTTTATCTTTTGCAGAAAGCGAATCTGTTTGGGCAACAGCAACCGAAAAACCAGCAGCAATTATAAAAATAAGCAGGTAAATTTTTAGCATACAATTCAATAGTTTTTTAAGACTTTATTTTTCAAAATTAGTTTAACTGCAATAAAAATTAAAACTATTAAACGTAAAGTTTGATATTATAATTGTTTTACCCGATAAAAACCATACCTTTGCGCCCAATTATTAATAACTGAGAATTACATGACATGCTCAGTTGCTGTTGACAATAGCTTTTACACCGGGTTTATTTTATAACCCACGAACTTACTCCAACGGCCAAAGCATGACACCATCCTAATAGTATTTCGCTTGGCGAAGTATAGGGAAACAAACATGTGGCTATCAATAAAACAACATTTAAATGAATGCATTTGAAGCCTTAGGCTTAAACGAACAATTGGTACAAGCTGTTGCCGATTTAGGATTTGAAACTCCATCGGAAATTCAGCAAAAAGCAATACCCGTTCTATTATCGGGCACAACCGATTTTATTGGTCTTGCTCAAACCGGTACAGGAAAAACTGCTGCTTTTGGTTTGCCATTATTACAATTAATTGACCCCTCGGAAAGGCATGCACAGGCTTTAGTAGTTTGCCCTACAAGAGAATTGTGTTTGCAAATTACCAACGACCTGGAGAAATTTAAAAAGCACAGTAAAAATATTTTTACCGAAGCAGTATATGGCGGTGCGTCAATCACCATGCAAATACGCAACCTTAAAAAAGGCGTACAAATTGTTGTAGCCACACCGGGAAGATTAATTGATTTGATAGAAAGAAAAGCAATTGACTTACAAAAAGTAAAATACGTAGTACTTGATGAAGCAGATGAAATGCTTAACATGGGTTTTAGAGATGATATTGATTTTGTATTGAAGAATACCATCAACAGGGAAAGCATTTGGTTATTCAGTGCTACCATGCCCCCAGAAGTTAGGGCCATCAGCAAAAACTACATGGAAACACCTAAAGAAGTTACCGTAGGTAAAAAGAACAGTGGTAATGTAAATATTGACCACCAGTTTTTTGTAGTGCCGCAACAACACCGCTACGAAGCATTAAAAAGATTAATAGATTTTAATCCCGGCATGTACGGTATAATTTTTACCCGTACAAAAATTGATGCACAGGAAATTGGCGAACGCTTAGCAAAAGCAGGTTACGAAATTGAAGCCCTGCACGGCGACCTTACGCAACAGCAACGGGATAAAGTAATGGGCCGGTTCCGTACAAAAAGTTTACAATTATTAATTGCAACCGATGTGGCTGCCAGAGGGATTGATGTGGATGGCGTAACACATGTTATCAATTTTGAATTACCTGATGATATGGAAGTGTACACCCACAGAAGCGGACGTACAGGAAGAGCGGGCAAAACCGGTATTTGTCTTTCTATATGTCATAGCAGGGAAACTTTTAAAATAAAGTCGCTTGAAAGAATGATCAACGCACAGTTTCATAAAGTAGATGTGCCAAGTGGTAAAGATGTTTGCCGCAAACAGTTTTTTCATTTTATGGATACTTTAATGCAGGCCGATGTTAGCCATGGCGATTACGAAACGTATATGCCCGACCTGATGGAAAAATTTGCAGGTGTTACAAAAGAAGAAGTACTGCAACGTGTAGCCGCTTTAGAGTTCAGTCATTTTTTAAAGTATTACGAAAATGCGGAAGACCTTAACAGAAACGATATTCGTGGCGAAAGAAGGCAGCCTGCAACAGGTGGCGATGCAAGAGACGGCAGCAGAAAAGAACGTACAGATTTTAACCGCAGGGATAATGGTTTTACAAGACTGTTCATAAACCTTGGTACCAAAGATGGTTTTTACAAAGCCAGTTTTTTACAATTTATTTTAGATGAAAGTAATTTAAAGAAAGAAGTGCTTGGCAAAATTGATATGAGGGATATGAACAGCTGGATAGAAATTGATAAAGCCGAAGCAGGACGCATGATAACCGCTATTGATGGCAAGCGTTACAACAACCGCACTATTCGTATGAATGAAGCTGATGGTGGTTTTAAACGCCCCAACGATGAAGGTACTGGCGTTACAAGAGAAAGAAAGAGAACTTACGCACCAAAAGAGAGAAGAAGTTTTAGATAATTTTTTTTCAATACAAATTTTTAATCCCCTGTTTACATTGCTGGGGATTTTTTTTTCTGTTTTACTAAAACAATGATATATTTATTTTCCGATACAAAATTTACTAAACACATAGTCCAAAACATTTTCGTTAGTAATTGTACCCGTAAGTTCGCCAATGTGCTGCAGGCAAAGTTTTATATCGGGTGCAATTAAATCGGTGCTAAGGTTAGCCTGCAAATTTTGTTGTATAGATAAAAGATGGGCTTTTATTTTTTGCAGGTGTTCCAAATGCCTGGTGTTGGTAATAAGCGTATTTTCTGTATTTATTTCCTGCAGAATTATTTTATTATAAAGTGCAGCAGTAAGCTCTTCGATACCAGTTTTATTTTTTGCAGAAATGTATAAGTAGTCATTTTTTTTAACAGCAGGTAAATGGGCATCTATTTTATTTACCACCACAATGTAATTTTTGTGCCTGATGCTTTGCAGCAGTTCGGTATCAATATCAGTATCTTCTACAATCATCAAAACTATATCAGCCTGTTCAATTTTTTCCCTGCTTTTTTTTATACCAATAGTTTCAATTTCATCCTGTGAGTGGCTTCTAATACCTGCTGTATCTATAAAATGAAAGAGTATTCCTTTAATGTTGATAGTTTCTTCTACCGTATCTCTTGTAGTGCCGGCAATGGCGCTTACAATAGCACGTTCATCATTTAGCAAAGTATTCAGCAAAGTGCTTTTACCTGCATTGGGCTTACCAATAATCGCAACTTTTACGCCATTAGCAATAACATTTCCTAAATTAAAAGAATCAATAAGACTGCTTATTTTCAGAAGAGAATTATCTAAAAGTTCATTAAATTTTTTTCTGTCGGCAAACTCAACATCTTCTTCGGCAAAATCTAATTCCAATTCCATTAATGCACTAAACTCAATCAGCTTTTCTCTTATCTCAATTAAATCATTTTTAAAACCGCCTTTTAAATTGTGAAGCGCTGCCTGCTGCTGTGCATTACTGTTACTTGCAATTAAATCTGCTACCGATTCAGCCTGTGTTAAATCTAACTTGCCATTTAAAAAAGCACGTTGGGTAAACTCTCCCGCTCTTGCCAGTCTTGCGCCTTTGTGTATGCAGGCCTGCATTATATGCTGCTGTACATAAGCACTTCCATGGCAGCTTATTTCTACCACATCTTCGCCGGTATAACTTTTAGGATTTTTAAAAAGTGATACCACCACTTCATCAATTACTGCATCATCTGCTTTTAATAAACCCACATGAAGTGTGTGCGATGATTGATCGTTTAAATTTTTAGAAGGAAACAACTGATTTATGATTGCAATAGCCTGTTGGCCACTCAACCTTATTACACCAATAGCACCAATACCCGGTGGGGTTGCAATCGCTACAATGGTATCTTCCCAAACAGAAATATTGTTTTGCATGCGGCAAAGATACCGCCTGTGTTTACTATGCCCGAACTTTAGGCATTAATTTTTTGCCAGTAATTTTTTATCTGCCTCGTTTATCTCATCAATAAAATAATGTTTGATGTTATTGATGGTAACTTCATCAGCCATATCAACAAAGTTTTTAAATGCAGATTCAGCACCTGGTTTAATAATCAGTACCATATCATCTGCAGTGCCTTTTGCATTTTTTACTGCGGCTAATTTCGCTAACAATACTTTTCTAATTCCGTCGGTGGTAAAAGCCGTTTCTTTTATTAAAGGATTATTTTCTGGCATACCCTCGTAATAAAATATTTTATTGTCTTTGCCCAGCATAACGGTAAGTACACAAGTTTCGCAAATTTCTGAAGGCTCAGATGCCTTATCATTAGGTACAATTAAATTCATTGCAGTGGGCTTTGTTAGTGCAGTAGTAAACACAAAAAAAGTAAGTAATAAAAAACCTAAATCAACCATTGGGGTTAGATCTACACGGGTACTTTTTTTATTTAATTTTTTACCATTATTATGTTTTGCGGTTGTTGCTGTTTGTATTTCGGCCATAGTAGTAAGTTTTATAAGAGACGGCAAAACAATTCTTTTCCATAATCAACAGCACAAAAAAAATCCTTCCGTTAAACGAAAGGATTTGAAATATTTTTAAAAAGAAAATTTTACTGAGGCTGAACCGAAAAAGTAATTGGCTGACGACGGTATGCATTTACATTACGTCCGTTTTGTATAGCAGGTGTCCAGTTTTTGGTTCTTTTAATAACCCTTATTGCTTCCTGGCAAATACCATAACCCGGATCAGTTTCACAACTAATATCGCTTAAGCTGCCATCTTTGCTCACCACAAATTTTACTATTACAGTAAGGTTACCTTCTGGTGCACCGTTTTCGCCGGGTACTTCAGTATTAAGATTTTTTTCAAGATAGCTGCGCCAAGCCCTGTCTCCACCAGGGAAACCAGCTTCTACTTCCACCTTGGTAAATATCTTTCCTTCATCATCATCTACTTTTGGTACTTCTACTACACCAGTTCCTTTATCTTCCACCGGTGCCTGTACTACCTGTTCTTTATTATCACTTTCTACAGTTTTTGTACTGATGGCCTGGTCTTCCTTTATCTCCTCAATTTTTTCTTCAGGTTTTACCTCTTCATCTTTTACAATTTTAGGAGGTGTAAATTTTACCTGGTTAATTTCGGGAGGTGGCGGCGGCTTTGGCGGTGGTGGTGGCGGTACTACAGGCGGTGGCGGTTCTTTTTTTAACTCTGCCATTTGTGTATCTACCACGTCAATAGTTTCTGCACTGTTTTTGCCTACAAATTTTGCAAATACAGAACCTAAAAATATTAACAACGCAATAGCTGCTGTTATCAACAAAGCTTTTGTAAGCCTTCTGTTGTACGATTTGCGCAAGTCGTAAGCACCGTACTGTTTATTTTTTCCATCGAAAATAATATCGAGGACATCGGCGCTTAAAATTTTATTTATATCCATTGTTACAGACTTTTGTTAATTAGATTCAAAATTGAAACAATTCCATAAATTATTTCCCTCCGGGATTTGCTTCTTCAGTTTTTTGAATAAGCATTTCTTCAGTGGGTGTAATATCCACTTCGGCATAGTGGCCGGGAGGCACGTTACTAATGGTCATTTCATCCAGAATATCAATAGCGTTTTTAAAAGTAGCGTCCTTATTGGCTTTAATAATATACATCAAATCTCCAATAGGGGTATTTTTTGCTTTGGTTGCAATCACTTCACGTATTTCTTTAAAAGTTGAACTTTTAAATTGTTGACTGATCGTTTCCGGAAGCAACTCTCCAAAATAATAAAATACGTGGTCATCTTTACCCAGTAAAAGGGTCATAGCACCAGAGTTTTTTACTTTTAGCTGATTTTCCGGATCGTCCTTAGGCTCGTTCATTGCCATACCTTTTGGTGTACTCATGGTTGTAGTAAACACAAAAAAGGTAAGTAATAAAAAACCTAAGTCAACCATTGGCGTGAGATCGACCCTGGTAGATAATTTTTTTGGTTTTTTTACGCCGGGGCCTTTTTTATGGCCACCACCCGACGACGTATCCATTTCTGCCATATCAATATGTTTTTAACTCCGCATTTGCCGAGTTGGTTAACAAAATTTATTTTACTCCTTCTGCTTTAGGAGGATTTTTACCTAATTCAGAATCAGCAGGAATACCTTCAGGATTGGTAACAATTTTAAACTTGAAAATATCATTCTTTTTAAACGCAGCTTTTACGTTTTTAAAAGCAGGATACTTAGCATTGTTATCACCTTTAACCAATAAATTAAGATTGTCTATTGACTCTCCTTTAAAGGCATTAGATACACTGTGTATCCAGTCGGCCAGTTCATTATTGGTGCTGTCACTGGGGATACCATCCATTTTTTCTGCAGGTATACCATCCTGCAACTGCAGAAAACTTTTAAGTTTACTGAAAGGCATTCCGATAAATTCCTGTTTTTTAAGTTTGGAAATTTCTGCAGGAGTCAGACCTAAACTTTTTGATGTATTAATATCTTCAATAATAGCATCTTTATGTTTTTTATCATTCAGCATTAAAAAAACCTTTCCGTCTTTTGCTAAAGTAACAACAATGGCCTCGTCTTTTACCACTTTGGTTGATACCGAAGTAGGTGTAGTTATAGTTACTGCCTCAGGAGGTTTTTGTTTGGTTGCCAGTATAAAAAAAGACAACAGCAGAAAAGCTACATCACACATCGCCGTCATGTCGATGTTGGTGCTTTTTCGTGGTATTTTAACTTTTGGCATTTTTAAAAATTTTAATGTTTACTTAAGATGCAAAATCATTGTTCTTCCATACCATTATTTGTACAGAGAAGCAAAACTTTGTGTTAAAGTAAAACCTGATTCATCAATACCGTAAGTGATGCCATCAATTTTTGTGGTAAAAATATTGTACATAATAATAGCTACCGCAGATGTACCAATACCCAAAGCTGTATTATACAAAGCCTCGGAGATACCTACTGATAATTGTTCAGCAGCTGCACCGCCACCATCGCCGCCCAGGTTACCGAAGGCACGAATCATACCCAATACCGTTCCTAACAATCCTAACAATGTTGCAACAGATGCAATGGTTGAAAGAAATACAAGATTTTTTTCCAGCATAGGTAATTCAAGCGAAGTAGCTTCTTCCACTTCTTTTTGAATGGCCATTACTTTTTGATCGGTACTTAATTCACCATTATTGATCATTTCTTTGTAACGGTGTAAACCAGCTTTCATTACATTACCTACACTCCCTTTTTGTTTATCGCATTCTGCAAGGGCAGCATCAACATTCTTATTGGCAAGGTGATATTGCACTTTACGGATAAAATCGGCATTATTACCAGTACCGTTTGCTTTTGAAATGGTTAAAAAGCGCTCTATAACAAATGTTACCACTGTTAAAAAGCAACCGATAAGAATTGGAACAATTATACCACCTAAATACATTTTACTTAATGCAGTTTTAGGTTTTTCATGGTCGGGCATAAACCATCCGTGTCCTGGTTTTTCAAAGTTGGAATCACTACCCAGTACAAAACGCCAAATTATATATCCTGCAAGGACACAAATAATGGGAGCTAATAAAGAAATTGCATTACCTGATTTTTTTACCTGCACTGATGTAGCTGGTTTTACAGTTGGTTTTGTTTCTGCCATGACATTCAATTTTTAATTAGTGAAAAAGTAGATTTTAAAATTTTGTTTAAGATTTCATTATTGATTGCGCAATTCTACTAAATAAATATTATCAAACAATCATTTTTTACTCACATTTTTTAACGTGGAGGACACAAGTTAATAAAATAATTGAAAGCAACAACCTGATGAATAATTTTTTTTAATTTTTTTTTATACGGATGCCCAATTCATTTTTTTACATAAAAAAAAAATAAAATAACCCAGCCGTAACAATTTATTTACCTTTTATCCATAAATACTATTATTTTAAAAGGTATTCTATATTTTCGTTTATCAACTCTATCTGTTTAATAAAAATAAAACTCATGAACTATTGCTTTAAAAAAATTACGCTTGCAATCTTTGCGGTATCGTTTGCGGTTGCTGCATCAGCACAGGATAAACCTGTTATGCCGCCGGGATCACCTGCAATACCACCCGCCGGCGCCCCCAAAACCGGGCCTAAACCTTATAAAGAAATTATTACCGACAAAGCCAGAACCAGTAAAGGTTTGTTTACTGTACATAAGGTAGAAGACAAATATTATTTTGAAATACCTGCTAAATTATTAACCCGTGATATACTGGTGGTAAACAGGGTTTCTAAATCATCTGTAGAAAGCGCCAAACAATTTTACGGCTATGCCGGCGATCAGATCGGAGAAAATGTAATCCGTTTTGAAAAAGGGCCTAACAACAAGATCTTTTTAAAAAACATCTCTTATAATGTAAATCCTTCTGACAGCACCAAGGATATGTACCGCTCCGTAATGAAGAGTAATATTCAACCCATATCAATGGCATTTGATGTTAAAGCTTATGCACCTGATAGTTTAGGTGGTGGTATTGTTATAGATATTACTGATAATATTACTGCCGATAATGAAATTTTTGGTTTTGCAGGGTTTGCAAAAACACAATTTCAGGCTGGCAGTTTTCAGGCTGATAAATCTTATATAGTTAGTGTAAGGCCTTACCCAACTAATATTGAAATAACCACTGTAAAAACATTTGGTAAAAGTGCAGGTATACAAATGCCTGTTCCGGGAATGCCACCTGCGCCGCCAAGCCAGGCCACTGTTACTTTAGAAATGAACAGCTCCTTACTTATTTTACCCGAAAAACCAATGAAGCCAAGATACAGGGATAACCGTGTTGGATATTTCAGCACAGGTTTTACTGATTTTGATGCTAACCCACAGGGAGTAAAAGATATTAGTTTAATTGCCCGCTGGAGAATGGAAGCAAAGCCGGAAGATATGGAGAAGTATAAACGTGGTGAGCTGGTTGAACCGGTTAAACCCATCGTTTTTTATATTGACCCCACCACACCAAAAAAATGGATCCCCTATTTAATTATGGGTATAAACGATTGGCAGATTGCTTTTGAAAAAGCAGGTTTTAAAAATGCTATTGTTGGTAAAGAAGCGCCAACAAAACAACAGGACAGTACCTGGAGTTTGGAAGATGCCCGTAACAGCGCTGTTATTTACAAACCGTCGTCTGTTGAAAATGCTTACGGGCCAAGTACTGTTGACCCAAGAAGCGGAGAAATTATGGAAAGCCATATCGGCTGGTTTCATAACGTAATGAAGTTATTGCACGACTGGTATATGATTCAGGCAGCTGCTATTGACCCTAAGGCCCGTAAAATGGTTTTTGATGATGAATTGATGGGACAGTTAATTCGTTTTGTATCATCGCATGAGGTTGGGCACACACTTGGTTTACCGCACAACTTTGGTTCATCTGCAGGGGTGCCTGTTGAGAATTTACGCAACAAAGCATGGGTTGAAGCAAATGGCCATACACCAAGCATTATGGATTATGCCCGTTTTAATTATGTGGCACAGCCAGAAGATAATATTACTGCGGCGGGTATCTATCCCCGTATTGGAGATTATGATAAATGGAGTATTGAATGGGGCTACAAATTAATTCCCGAAGCTGCAACTGCCGAAGATGAAGTGGCCATTTTAGATAAATGGATTGAAGCTAAAGCAAGCGATAAACGTTTTTATTTTGGCCGCCAGGGCCAGCCTGATGACCCACGTGACCAAAGCGAAGCCATTGGTGATAATGCCATGAAAGCATCAACTTATGGTATTAAAAACCTGCAGCGCATTTTGCCCAACTTAATCAGCTGGACAAAAATGCCTAATGAAGATTATACAGATTTAGGGGATATATATGATAATGTGGTGGGTCAGTTCCGCAGGTACATTGGCCATGTAACGTATAATTTCGGCGGCGTGTACGAAAATTTAAAAAAGAATAATCAGCCCGGAAATATTTACGAATACGTAAGTAAAGAAACACAAAAAGAAGCGGCAGACTTTATTAACAAACAGGTATTTACCACACCAACATGGCTTATTAATAAAGATATCAGCAGCAAAACAGGCTTAAACTCCACCACCACAATTTTATCTGTTCAGGAAACAGCTTTAAACAGAATGCTCAGCACCAGCACCATGAACAAGATGCTGAACGCCGAAGCGGCTATTGGCAGCCAGGCTTATACCATAACAGATTTGCTTACGGATTTAAGACAGAATATTTTTACGGAGCTTACTGCAAAAAAAGCCATTGATATTTACAGAAGAAATTTGCAAAAATCTTATGTAGAAAGATTGGGCAGTATTATTAACCCTGCAACCGGCCCACAAGCTGGTTTGAATTTTACATTTGGCAATGCTGCACCGGTAATGGATACCAAAAAATCGGATATCCTTTCTTATTTAAAAGGGCATGCAAGAGAATTGAAAGCTGCAATTGATGCCGCTGCAATTGGCAGTACTGATAAAGCAACCAAATATCATTTACAGGATTTGAGTGACAGATTGAGGAAGACGCTGGATCCTAAATAAATTTAGAATAATAATTTTTTAAAAGGCGCTTTGTAATGAAGCGTCTTTTTTTTATGTTTTACAATATTTGGATGGACACAATATTTGTAGAGGTATATTTATGCTGCGGTTAAAAACTGATGAGATTTGCAGGCACAAGTGAATTGCCTGCGGCAGAAGAATGCGCCAGGTTGGGGTTGCAAAGTATATGACAACCTTGTGTGAGCAACTCGAAAGGCAAAAGAAATATTTCGATAACATCAAATGATTATAATAAGGGTATTGCAATTGTTCTTTTGGTTTGGCAGAGGCATTACCGAAGTATGTTTTTACAAGTCCGATTTACCGGGTTTTTTTAGATAAAGAATATATACCTTTTTTAGAAACAGTATCTATAACCACTAAATATTGACATCAATTTTATGAAGGTAAATTATTGATACAATGAAGATGATAAAATTCAATAATTTTAAAAAAAATGAAGTTGATAAAACAAATAATAAAACAATAAAGATGTCCAGATAAATTAGCTTTTCTTTCAACAAGTACCAAATTGAATCAAAATTTGTAAATAAAATATTCCCTCTTGGAATAGTATGCCTAAAACTAAAGTATAAAAAAATATTAAACCACATTATTAGACAACTTAAAATACTTAATAAAATCAAAGATCTTTTTTTGAAATTATTGCTCATTTATTATTTCTTTAGTAATTAAAAAGAATGGAGTTCCACCGGTAAAATTTTACAGAAGAATTTATTCTACTGGCGCAGATATGCAGCGTGGCTTTGAGTGATAGCGTATCTGTGCCATGCTTATTCAAAACATAAAATGTTTTATCTGTATAATTACTAACAAGCCTTCTATTGCTTAAATTAATTATTTTAAAAGACTTCCCTTACTCATACCGCAGCGCATCAATAGGATTTAATTTACTTGCTTTTACTGCAGGATATAATCCGGCGGCCAATCCTACCAGTGAGCAAACAACTATTCCTCCAATTATCCATCCCCAAAGTAATACTAACCCTGATTTTAAAAACATGGCTATCAAGTTGCCTAAAAGGATTCCAACGATAATTCCTACAACTGCTCCCAGTAAACTAATTAAGATCGACTCCCACAAAAACTGGTTGCGAATATCTTTTTTTGTACCACCCAAAGCTTTTATCAAACCAATTTCTTTTGTTCTTTCGTTTACAGCTACCAGCATAATATTCATTAATCCAATTGACGATGCCAGCAAAGTAATTAATGCCACGCCAATTATCCCTTTTTCTAAAAAGCCCAGATTATTTATCAGCGATGCTGCAATACTGTCACTTTTATCAATGTAAAAATTATCTTCTTCCTTAACATCTAATTTGCGTATTGGCCTGAAAGCACCTTTGGCCTCCCCCACTGCTACATCCATTAAATTTATATCACTAACCATTACTGCTATAACAAAAGAGGATGTTTGTGTGGCATACAAACGCCTGATATTATTGTAAGAAGTAATGACCACTTTGCCGGTATTAAAAAAAGCACTGGAGCCTTTATCTTCCAAAACTGCAAGCACCCGGTATGGATTATGATCTACGCTTATAACTTTATCTACTGCTTTTGAAGGATTTTCGGGATATAATTTTTCCGCAACACCGCTGCCTATAACACAAACATTTCTGCCCGATTCAATATCTGCAGGTGTAAAATTTCTGCCATAAGCAATTTTATAACCGTTTAACTCCAGGTAATTTTCATCGCCGCCGGTAACGTTTATATCAGGATTTGTTTTTTTCTTTTCGTTATTTACCACAATACTTCCTGCGCCTCTTATTGCTAAACCAACAATTGCCGGAAACGGATACCGCTCTTTAAATTCTTTTGCCTGCTCGTAAGTAATAATTTTTCCGGTGTTAGATTTTTTTTCTTTTAATGCCGACTTACTGGTTTTTTCCACATCACGCTGGCCGCCGCCGCCAAAGCGGATGTTCCTGTCTTTATACCTTACACTAAAAGCATTGGCACCCATGGTAGAAAAACTATTGGTAAGACTGTTACTGGCCGCTTTTAAAGAAGTTAAAAACCATATTAATGCACAAATACCCAATGCAATAATAGCAACTGTAATGCCCGTTCTTAAACGGTTACTGCTGATGTTGCGCCACGAAAGTTTAATAGTGTCTTTAAAAGTCATTGCACTGTATTAACCCTAAAGTTAACAACAGAAAAGAAATGAAGGGAGAAAACTTTTATGAATGGTATGAGAAAGGGAATTGGGAATTATTAATTGGGAATTTGGGTTTCAAATTCGGCAGCTATAATAAATTTTAAAATTATAAGTACAGCCAGTCGATAATTAAATCCGGCTTAACGCCTAAAACAATGATAAGTGCTGCAGTTATTAAAAGCAAAATTTTAAAAGCCGGGGTTACATCCCATTCCTGCACTGCTGCATCATTACTTTCTTTAAAATACATAGCCTGTATTACCCTGAAATAATAATATGCACTTATTGCTGCACACAAAACTGCAAGGATAACCAGCCATAAGTTGTGGCCGTTAGTTACTGCTGCTAGCAACATGTAAAATTTTCCCTGGAAACCTGCTGTTAATGGAATACCGGTAAGCGACAATAAGAACACCGTTGCTGCAAATGCCAGTACGGGTTGTTTTTTTGCAAGCCCGTTAAACCCATCAATAGTATAATCATTCATTTTTATCAACACTGCAAAAATGCCGATGGTTGCTAAGCTGTAAGCTGCTGTATATAACACCAGGCCTTCTTTGGCTTTTTCGTTTAATGCAAATAAAGCAAAAAGCATAAAGCCCGCCTGCGCAATACTCGAATATGCCAGCATACGTTTTACACTTTGCTGAAATACTGCTGTAAGGTTACCAATTAATAAAGTTGCTGCGGTAATTAATACAATTAATTTTTGCCATTGCGGTTGTACACTGCCAAAAGCTTTTTCGAACAAACGCAGAAATGCAAAAAAAACAGCGGCTTTTACAATGGTAGCCATAAAAGAGGTGAATACTGTTGGAGCGCCATCGTACACATCGGGTGTCCAGAAATGAAAGGGTGCAGCAGATGCTTTAAAAGACATAGAGATCAATAAAAGCACCAATCCTACTGCAATCATTACAGGCATTTTGCCGGCTCCCATATTTATTTTATCTAAAAAGAAAGAAGCCGATTCGGTACCGCCATAAATAAATGCAATACCCATCAGCATTATGCCGGTGGAAAAAGCCCCCATCAAAAAATATTTAAGTGCTGCTTCGTTGCTTTTTAAATTACGTTTGTCGCTACCTGTTAAAATATACAAAGGGATAGAAATAATTTCGATACCAATAAATAACATGAGCAATGTATTGAAAGTTGCCACTATGCAAACACCGCACAATACAAAAAATATTAAAGCAAAATATTCTGCCACATGATTGCCCACTTTTTCAATATCACGGCCACTCAATAAAAAAAACAACAATGTACAAACCAGCATTACGGTAATAAAAGTTAAGTTGAAAGCCGTGGTATGCAGCATATCTTTTACATCAATTGCAAAAAGAATTTCTCCTTCATTTACTGTGTACAATTCCCTTGCATTAGCTGCAATTATAAGTAACAGGCCACCAATAGCAATATACTTTGGTATGCTTTTATTTTTTATAAATGCCCCGGCAAGCATCAGTACAATTCCCCAGGCTGCTGTTAAAATAGTTGCGTTCATATTCCCCTATCCCCTAAAGGAGGACTGCTTATTTTTTATTGTTAATTATTTACCTTTTCCTAAAATTACTGTTACTGCATCTTTGGTTAAGTTAAACAAAGGTTGCGGAAACACACCCACCAAAAATATAGCCACCACAATTACACTCAGTATTATTTTTTCGTTTAATGCTATTTCTTTTACCGTTGCAGTAATGGCGTTTGTTTCGCCATAAAAAACTTTTTGCACCATGTTTAAAGTATATACCGCAGCAAGAATAATGCTGATACCTGCAATGGCTGCATACCAAACATTGAATTTAAACAAGCCGCTGAACATCATAAACTCACCCACAAATGCATTGGTTAATGGCAAGGCGATATTTGCCAAAGCAATTACCACCAGCATAATAGTTAGTACAGGTGCTTTGTGTGCAATGCCACCGAGTTGAGAAATTTTTCTTACGCCAGTTTGCTTTTCAATTAAATCCACCACAATCCACAAACCAATTATATTAATGCCATGGCTGAACATTTGCATCACTACGCCCTGTACTCCAATTGATGTGGAAGAAAAAATTGCTGCACACATCAATCCAATATGTGCAATGGAAGAATAGGCCACCAATCTTTTTAGATCATCCTGTTTTATTGCAATCAAACTGGCGTATATCATTCCAAAAACTGACAAACCAATAATGAGTGTATCATATTTTGCAACAGCATCAGGAAACAGGGGAATCAACCAACGCAACACAGCAAACACACCCATCTTTACCATTATACCACTCAACACCATTGTTACGGCTGCCGGTGACTGTTCGTAAGTATCGGGCTGCCAGGTATGAAAAGGAAATATGGGCATCTTAATTGCAAACGCAATAAAGAATAACCAGAACAACCAAAACTGCTGCGGATATGTAAGCGGCACATTATAAAAAGCGTTTAATGCAAAAGAATGAGCCACTTCGCCATTGCCGGCAGTTTGCAGGTACACATAAATAATCCCTATCAGCATTAATAATGAACCGGCAAATGTGTACACAAAAAATTTGAAGGTGGCCTGTATTCTTTTTTCTCCGCCCCAGCGGCTGCATAAAAAATAAACAGGTATAAGCGCCAGCTCCCAAAAGAAATAAAATACCAGTGCATCCATTGCCGTAAATACACCCATTAAGCCGGCCTGAGCTAATAACATTAAGCCATAAAAAGCATTGGCATTTTTATAATTAGTATTATATGTAGCCACAAAAATTAAAGGAAAAGAAAATGCTGTTAATAAAGTTAATAATTGCCCCATTCCATCCAATCCAATATTAAAGCTGGCACCCAATTGATGCAGCCACTGATAACTGTCTTTTAACCCACTTAATTGTTTATCGCCGGCATACATTAAACTGGCAAATGAAATTGCTAAAGTTATTATTGAAGAAAATAAAGCCACTGCTTTTGCATTCTTCTCACTTCTTATAATAAAACAAAGTAAGCCGGCAATTAGCGGAGACCATATTAATAATTCAGGAAAACGTAACCCAAGAGTTTGCATATCTGTATCTTCTAATTACAAAAACAATTGTACTATAAATAAAATTAAAATTCCGATAACCATTAACAAAACATAAGTGCCCACATGGCCGCTTTGCAACAAACGTACCTGGCGGCTGCCATAATTAACGGCTTTGCCTACACCGTTTACAAAACCATCTATTCCTTTTTTCTCTACAATATTATTAAAAAATGCAGATAGCGATTGCAATGGTTTTACAATAACTGCATCGTACAATTCATCCACATACCATTTATTTTGCAGCACTTTACCTAAACCTGTTTCGGCAACATCTGTTTTTTGATATTTACTAAACTTATTCCATGCAAACACTAATGCTATCAATGCACCAATAACCGAAACAGCCATTAATAAATATTCTGTAGTATGAGGTAAGGGATGGGCAGTTATTAATTTATTACTGTCGGCAAAAATGGGTTCAAGAAAAGTTTCGAGTATGTGACCGCCATGCATAAATACTTCAGGGATGCCGACCCAACCACCGGCTAATGCCAGTATTGCCAATACAACTAAAGGAAACGTAATTGCCTTAGGGCTTTCGTGTAAATGATGTTCCTGATCGTGTGTGCCACGGAATTTTCCTAAAAAAGTCATGGCATATAATCGGAACATATAAAACGCCGTCATTAACGCACCTAATACACCAATACCCCATAGTAAAGGATTTTTTTCAAACGCATGAGCCAGTATTTCATCTTTACTAAAAAAACCGGAGAAAGGCGGCATACCTGCAATAGCCAAACAGCCAATTAAAAAAGTAAGATGAGTGGTCCCCATGTATTTTTTTAGCCCGCCCATGTTACGCATATCCTGTTCGCCGCTCATGGCATGTATAACACTGCCGGCACCTAAAAACAATAAGGCTTTAAAAAATGCATGCGTCATTACATGAAATACGGCGCCGGTATATGCGCCAACGCCCAGGCCTAAAAACATATAACCGAGCTGACTAACGGTACTGTACGCCAGCACTTTTTTAATATCGTTTTGTTTAAGAGCAATTGTTGCTGCAAGAATAGCCGTTGATAAACCCACAATAGCCACCACACATTGTGTAGTTGGCGCCATGGTGTATAAAAGATTGCTACGTGCTATCATGTAAATACCAGCAGTTACCATTGTAGCAGCATGTATTAATGCAGATACCGGAGTAGGCCCCGCCATAGCATCGGGCAGCCAGGTGTATAAAGGAATTTGTGCACTTTTACCCATAGCGCCTACAAACAATAACATGGTGATGGCAGTAATATCAAAAGTTGTAAACCCTTTTACTTTATTATTACCAACCATGTCGAATACATTATGAAAATCTACTGTCCCCAATTTTGAAATTAACCAGAACACGGCCAGTAAAAAACCAAGATCACCAATGCGGTTCATTACAAAAGCCTTTTTTGCCGCAGTATTGTAATTATTATTTTTAAACCAAAAGCCAATTAATAAATAAGAACAAAGGCCCACACCTTCCCAGCCTATAAACATAATTACATAGTTGGCGCCCATTACCAATAGCAACATTGAAAAAACAAAAAGATTTAAGTAAGCAAAATATTTTGCAAAATTTTTGGGTTCTTCATCATGCATGTAAGAAGTAGAATACACATGAATCAAAAAGCCAACACCGGTAATTATTAATAAGAAAAGAGAAGACAATTGATCAATCTGAAAATCGAAACCAATTTTAAGTGATGCCACATTTATAAAATCGAAATAATGTGCAACATGTGTGTTGCCATTTTTTACATTGAAGAAAACCCAAACACTTAAAATAAAAGAAATCAAAATTACACCACTGCCAATAACACCCGCCAGTGTTTTTGATAAATGCTTTCTGCCCAAACCATTAATTAAAAAACCGATTAATGGTAAAAAAGGTATCAGCCAAACTAATTGTAAAACGTTGTTCATAAGCCCCTATCCCCTAAAGGGGGATTTTTAAAGTCTGAAAATTTGTAAAAAAATCAGACTCTTGTTAAAAAATATTTCAAATTATAAAGTTCTTGCCTTTCTCTCCGCCAAAAGGCGGATTGGGGGCTTATTAGTTCTTTAATCTGTTTAAAAAATTTACATCTACCGAGTGTACATTGCGGTACATCATTACAATAATAGCCAACCCTACAGCAACTTCTGCAGCTGCCACTACCATTATAAAAAACACAAAAATTTGAGCATCGCTAACCACCGATGGTGATGATGCACCAATTGCAGCAGCTGCATGCATTTTAGAAAATGCTACCAGCAATAAATTCACTGCATTCAGCATTACTTCTATACACATAAAAATAATGATGGCATTGCGGCGGGTTAATACGCCTATAATTCCTATGCAAAATAATGCTACTGCTAATCCTATGTAATATTTAATTTCCATAAATAAGAAGCCCCTATCCCCTGAAGGGGGAAAAGGAGAAGATTATTTTTTACTGCTGATTCAATATTTTTAATTTATAATTTAACATATAACCCCATGCCCAATGTTGATGATGCAGGAGCTACTGAAAAAATATCTTTGATTTTCTTTTTTACTATGCCGTTAAAAACATCTACTGCTTTGTAAGATGCCCCTTTGGTTAAAAATTTTACCACCAGGCCCGAAGCAATACTGCTTAAAGCACCAATTAATGGTTTTTGATAATCTTCTTTTAATGAAGATTTATCAATAGCTTTTATAGCGCTGTAGGCTGCAATAGCACCGCCAGCATAAGCAGCAATTTTATAAATGGTTCTGCCTGTTTTAAAAGTGTTGAATAATTTTATTGCCTGCTCGCTTTTTTTAAGGCCTATAATTTCCGCAACCTTAGCAATTTTTGGAATTGAAACTTTTCCGAGAGCAAATTTTGGGGCAAAGCCACGCTGTACATTCAATACTTTTCCCAATATTTTATCAAGGTTTAAATTATCGAAATCAATTTGTGCCGATGCATTGCCTGCAGCTACACAAAAGATAAAACATACAACCACTATTTTTTTCATTCCATTTATTTTATACTGATAAAATACTACTGTTCTTTTTTACTCATTACCACAGCTCCTACCATAGCACTTAAAAATAAAATACTGCTTATTTCAAACGGCAGTACATAATCTCTGAACAAAACCTGGCCAAGGTTTTTTATTAAGCCGTAATCGCCGGTTTGCATTTGTACTGCACTATTAACTGTGGTAGATTTTACCAATGCCGCCATCAGTACTAAAAACAAACTTCCTCCCGAAACCACCCCTGCAAACTGCATCAGTTTATTTTTTTGCGGCTCTGCATTCAAATTTAAATTCATCATCATTACCACAAATAAAAATAATACCATAATAGCACCGGCATAAACAATAATATTTACGATAGCTAAAAATTGTGCATTCAATAAAATATAATGACCCGATATTGCAAAGAATGTTACCACAAGGTACAATACACTATGCACAGGATTTTTTCGGGTAATAACCATTAAGGCACTGCCAATTGCCAATACCGCTAAAAACCAGAATACTATTTGTGTTATGCTCATTGTTATTTTATTTTAATACTGTTGAACGCAGTTGTTTGTTGATTAAAAGTCAAGTTACCCAACTCAACTATTTTTAATCATTCAACTTTACTCAACTTTCACCTCAGGTTTTACCCTGTTACCAAGGGCTTTTGTATAGGCATCAGGATTTTCAATGGGGTGAGGTATTAATAATTCATCTTTATTGTAAATAAATTGCTTGCGCTGATAATCGGCTGGTGCAAATGTTTCGCTTAAATAAATCGCATCTTTCGGGCAAGCCTCTTCGCACAAGCCGCAAAAAATACAACGCAGCATATTTATTTCATACTTAGCTGCATATTTTTCTTCCCTGTATAAATTTTCTTCACCTGCTTTTCTTTCTGCAGCTTCCATAGTAATCGCTTCTGCCGGGCAGGCCACTGCACATAAACCGCAGGCCGTGCAATTTTCTCTTCCTGCTTCATCCCTGTTTAAAACATGCAAGCCACGGAACACAGGACTGAAGGGACGTTTTACTTCGGGATAATTTATTGTAGGTTTCTTTTTAAAGATGTGCATGAAAGTTATGATCATTCCTTTAAAAATTGCAGGCAGATACATCCTTTCAAAAAAACTCATTGGTTTTCTTTCTACCTGTTTTACCCTGTTTGTTAATGCCTGCATATTTGTAAAACCTTTTAAGGTTTATTTTAAATTATTTGTTCAAAAATAAAAGTATTCCCCCGGTTGCCAGCATGTTTACCAAAGCAATTGGTATCAATATCTTCCAGCCAAGATTCATTAACTGATCGTAACGAAAACGTGGTATCGTCCACCGTACCCACATAAATAAAAATAAAAAGGCTGCAATTTTAATTAAGAAACAAAGCACCTGCAACAGCACAGCCCATTGCCCAATACTGTTTTGTAAATTTTGTTCATTTACAAAAGGTATATCGTAGCCACCAAAAAATAATGTAGCCATTATAGCACTGCTGATAAACATGTTGATATACTCTGCAAATAAATAAAAACCCAGTTTCATGGAAGAATATTCCGTATGATATCCGCCGATCAATTCATTTTCTGCTTCGGGCAAATCGAAAGGTGTGCGGTTACATTCTGCAAAAGCACAAATTAAAAATATTAAAAAACCCAAAGGTTGATAAGCCACATTCCACCAGTTACCGGTTTGCTGTTGCAAAACGATTTCTTTAAGGCTCAGGTCGCCTGTTATCAGTATCAATGCAATTAACGAAATACCCATGGCCAGTTCGTAACTGATGATTTGAGAGGCGGCCCTTAAACCTCCCATTAAAGAAAATTTATTATTACTTGCCCAGCTGCCAATCATTATACCATATACGCCTAAACTTAATACCCCAAAAACATACAGGATACCAACATCAACATTAGCAATTTGTAAAGAAATATCCCTGTCGAAAAAATGTACTTTATCGCCCCACGGAATTACCGCACTCGTCATAATTGCAGTTAGCATTGCCATTGACGGGCCAAGAATAAATAAAAATTTTGAAGAAAAATTTGGAATAATCTCTTCTTTAAAAAATAATTTTAAACCGTCGGCTAAGGGTTGCAGTAAGCCAAACGGGCCGGCACGGTTGGGGCCTCTCCTGTCCTGCAAAATAGCTGCCACTTTACGTTCTGCAAAAGTGGTGTACATAGCAATGCCCAGCGATGCCATTACTACAATCAGTATCAACACTAATTTCTCTATTATAAAAGGCCAGTCAATTGCTAAAAGCATAATCCTTTATTAAAATATTTTATTCTTTTATTAATCCCCATTGGGTACTTTCTCCCTCGCCATTTACATGCTCTGCCGATTTTGCAAAATCCTGCATGTGTGCAGGGCCTTCTATCTTACTTAAATGTACCGAAGGATTATTTACCTCACTTACATTATGTATGTTCATTAAAAGCTTGGGCTCACGGCCACCCATAACTTTTTGTATGGTTTCTCCAGGCATTACCATTCCTACATAATGGCCTTGCCCAATTACCGAATGCCTGCTGATAACTGTTGGGCCTTCAATAACCCAATCGTTGGTTTTCTTTTTATCAAAGCGGCAGGTGTTGCATATCCATCCGGGCTTTCCATCATAACTCTGTACTTCGCCCCACTCATCTTTACGTGCAGTTACCCTGTACACTTCATCGCCACGCAGCCATAAAGTTGCTTTGCCGCAGCATTTTGGATTATCGCAGTTGCGGTGTGCTTCTACAGGTTTTGTAAACCATACCCTGTTTTTAAAACGGAAAGTTTTATCGGTTAATGCACCGACAGGGCACACATCAATCATGTTACCACTAAAATCATTTTCAATAGCTTTGGAAATGTAAGTAGATATTTCTGCATGATCGCCTCTGTCTAAAATTCCATGTACACGGTTGTCCGTTAGTTGATCGGCAACATAAGTGCAACGGTAACAAAGTATGCACCTTGTCATGTGCAATTGAATGTACGGGCCAATATCTTCTTTATCAAAAGTTCTTCTTTTAAATTCGTAACGGGTGCCTTCTTTACCATGGTCGTAACCTAAGTCCTGCAAATGACATTCGCCGGCCTGGTCGCAAATGGGACAATCAAGCGGATGATTAATTAATAAAAATTCCACCACACCTGCTCTTGCATCTTTTACTTTATCGCTGGTAATATTTTTTACGATCATGCCATCCATTACATTGGTACGGCAACTGGCCACCAATTTTGGCATTGGCCTTGGGTCGGCAGTAGAACCTGCAGCCACTTCTACCAAACAGGTACGGCATTTACCCCCACTGCCCTGTAACTTGCTGTAGTAGCACATTGCAGGCGGTGTAACATCGCCACCAATTTGGCGGGCAGCATTTAAAACAGTAGTGCCAGGTACCACATCAATAGTGATGTTATCAATGGTAACTTTAAATGTTGTTGGTGTTTCTTTTTTTATTTCGTCTGCCATAATTTTTTTACGCAAAGCCGATAAGGGGCAAAGCCGCAAATTTTATATGTTATAAAAATTATCATTACTTTTTCACGCAAAGCCGGTAAGGGGCAAATACGCAAAGATCATCATTACTTTTTCACGCAAAGTTGCTAAGGAAAAAAGTCGCAAAGATTATCTACGCTTGATAATATCATTTCTTTGCGCCTTACAAACTTTGCGCTTTTGCGTGGTAAACCTTTGCGTGGCATACTACGCAGGCACGGCAACATGAATCGAATCCGCATAATGCGCCAATCCATAATTTTTTCTTAAACATTCATCCGGGTTCAACACATGCCATTCAAACTCATCCCTAAAATGTCTTATCGCGGCTGCAACCGGCCAGGCCGCTGCATCACCTAACGGACAAATAGTATTGCCTTCAATCTTTCTTTGAATATCCCACAGCAAATCTATGTCACTTATTTTGCCTTTACCTTTTTCTATGTTTAATAAAATCTTTTCCATCCAGCCGGTTCCTTCACGGCAGGGGCTGCATTGTCCGCAACTTTCATGACGGTAAAACCTTGCTAAAGTGTAGGTATTTTTTACCACACACTGGTCTTCGTCCAAAACAATAAATCCACCACTGCCCATCATGCTGCCTGTTGCAAATCCCCCATCGCTCAGGCTTTCATAGTTCATTAAACGCTTTTCGCCTTTGGCAGTAGTTAATAATAAATTTGCAGGAAGTATAGGCACTGATGATCCGCCGGGAATACAGGCTTTTAATCTTTTTCCGTTGGGAATACCGCCACACCACTCATCGCTGTAAATAAATTCTTCTACGCTGATGGTCATATCAATTTCGTAAACACCTGGTTTATTAATATTGCCACATGCAGAAATTAATTTTGTACCGGTACTTTTTCCCACACCAATTTTTGCATACTCATCGCCACCATCATTTATTATAGGAACAACTGCTGCAATAGTTTCTACATTATTTACAACTGTTGGTCTTTCCCACACACCTTTTATTGCAGGAAATGGCGGTTTAATTCTTGGGTTGCCACGCTTGCCCTCCAAACTTTCTATCAATGCTGTTTCTTCGCCGCAGATGTAAGCGCCTGCACCACGATGTACATAAATTTCACAATCGAAGCCGCTGCCTAAAATATTTTTTCCGAGAAACCCATGTTGTTTTGCTTCGGCAATAGCCTGTTCTAAAATATCAATAATCCATGCATATTCACCACGTATATAAATGTAACTCACGTTGCTGCCCAATGCAAACGACGACACGATCATACCCTCAATTAAAATATGCGGAATAAATTCCATCAGGTAACGGTCTTTAAAAGTACCGGGTTCGCTTTCATCTGCATTAACTACCAAATGCCTGGGCACACCTTCGGGTTTGGCAATAAAACTCCATTTCATTCCTGCCGGAAAACCTGCGCCTCCACGGCCCCGTAAGCCACTTTTTTTAACTTCATCCACAATTGCCGCAGCATCCATTGTCTTCAACGCTTTTTCCACGCTGCGGTAGCCACCTTCACGACGGTACACATCAAAACCACGGATGCCCGGCACATTTGCGTTTGCTAATAATAATTTTTTACTCATTTGCCCCTATCCCCTAAAGGGGGACTGATTATGTTTTGTTATAGATATTTTGTTACGAACATTTTTTCTTTTTTCAACTTTATTGGCGTCGCACTCTTCAACAATACTTCGTTATTCAACTTTTATCGTAGCTTACTTACGCCTTCACCGCCTGCCTTGCAAACAACACCCAGCGTTTACCTTTCTTCACCCATACTTCTAATACTTTTAAATGGTAAGTATTGGTGGCTTCTTTCATTGTTGCTGTAATGTCTGCTATAAACCGCACATTAGCCATATTGCCATTTATCAACACTGTAATACTGTCTTCTTTAAAACTTTGGTAACTGATATACCCCGTTTCCAAATCTTTAATAATATCAACTTTATTTTCTACCCAGCCATTGCTGTGGCCATAACTTAATGCTTTATCTGTTTGCTGGTTTATAGAAATGGTATTCTTTTTTACCAGCGCCTGGTGAAATTCTTTTACCGTTGCGGTTAGTTTTTCTTCGTCGGTTTGAGCATTGCAAAAAACAAAAGCACATAATAAAAAGGCTGTTATAAAAAATTTCATGGTTTTAGTTTTGCCATTAACATCCTCATTGGGTGCAATGTTCTTGTAAAAGGATTTAAAACTAATCCCAACGATTCTAATGTTGTTGCGCCCAACAAAGGTTCATCTCCTTCTTCACCATATACAACCGGCGCCGGGCCACCTTCTCCTTCAAATTCAAAATAAGCACTGCACACTCTTCTTTTTAAAGTGGTACCATCAGCAAGGGAGAAACTCATTTCTTTATAAGGCTCAATATCCAATGCATCCAATATTTTACCGGGTACTAAACTGTAAATCGCTCCACTGTCAACCAAAAAATTAACTTCCGCAATCTTTTCAGACTTGCGGTGCTCCTTTACTTTTAATATGGCGTTAGTTATTCCCATTAATTTGCTTTTGCCCTGCACTCCTCTATTATCGCATCCACTTTTTCTTTAGTTAAATGTTCCCGGTAATTTTTTCCTAACTGCATCATAGGTGCGTAACCGCAGGCGCCTAAACATTCTACCGTTTTTAAAGTAAACATACCATCGGTGGTGGTTTCTCCAACAGCAATGTTTAATTTTTGCTTGATGTAATCAATAATAGTATCGCTACCGTTTATCATGCAGGGACCGGTCTGGCAAACTTCAAACATGTATTTACCCACAGGTTTTAAATTGTACATGCTGTAAAAACTGGCTACTTCATATACTTCTATTGGTTCAATGTTTAATAGCGTGGCTACATAATCCATCACCGGCACATCCAGCCAGCCGCCAAATTCTTCCTGCGCCAAATGCAATACCGGCAACAAGGCACTTTTTTGTTTGCCTTCGGGATAACGGCTGATGATCTCCGAAACCTTATTTAATTTATCTGATGAAAAAGTCATCCTATTTAAATTTATTACGTTCTTTTAATTTTTTTATATCTAATAAATCCTGATCCCTTCCTGATTTTTCTTTATTTATAAGAAGTTCATTATACCCAATAAAATTTGTTGGCACCCCGTTCATATTCACAATTCGCTTATTTTGAAAAGCAAAATTAAAATCTATACCATTCAAGTCATTTAGAATATCTATTCTTATTGGCGAATAACCCAATTGAGCAATCATGTCGTCCTTTAAAAAATCTTCTGCTTTAAAATTCAGTGAACCAAATCCAAAATCTTTTAAAATTGCTAAAATCTTTCTTGCATTTTCGTCAGTCTTATTTATACAAATATCCAAATCCTTTGTTGTTCTTGGATAGCCATGTACACTAACAGCAAAACCACCAATCACCAAATATTCCAATTCATATTTATTGCAAAGACTAATAAAATCTTCAAAATCCTTTTGAAATTCAGGCATTTTGCTTTTCATAATCTTTTCGTTTAATTATCCCTCCAACTTTTTCAATTCGTGGTAAATTATTTTGTTGTCCATTAAAATAATTTAGTTTTCTCAAATCAAAACATTCTTTCAACAACTCTTCTGCACTTAGTTTGGAGTAATATAAATTATCATTTTGTTCTGCTTCTTTATAAGAAACAAAATTCACCACCATTTTAATATCTCTCTTTATCCTCATTCTTTAATATTAAAACTTACATATTTACGCATCCATCTCCCCCGCAATCAAATTCAAACTGCTCATAGTAATCACCGCATCGCTCAACATACCTCCTTTTACCAATTCCTCAAAAGCCTGGTAATAAATAAAACATGGTCGGCGAAAATGTAAGCGGTACGGCGTTCTTCCACCATCACTTATTAAATAAAACCCCAGCTCGCCATTAGCGCCTTCCACAGAACTGTACACTTCACCGGCCGGAATATCGGTTTCACCCATTACAATTTTAAAATGATAGATGAGTGCTTCCATTTTAGTGTACACATCTTTTTTCTCGGGCAAATAATAAGCAGGTACATCAGCATGAAAAACTTCTGCTTCAGCCCCTTTAAATTGCTGCACTTTTTGGTAAGCCTGTTCAATAATGCTGAGGCTCTGCCACATTTCTTCGTTACGCACTAAAAAACGATCGTAACAATCGCCGGTTTTACCAACAGGAATAATAAAATCAAAATCCTGGTAGCTGCTATAGGGCGTGTGTACCCGAACATCATAATCTACACCGGCGGCACGTAAATTAGGGCCGGTAAACCCATAGTTTAATGCCCTGTCGGCTGCAATGGGACCACAACCAATTGTTCTGTCCATAAAAATCCTGTTACGGGTAAACAGGTTTTCAAATTCTTTTAATTGCTTGGGGTATTCTTTTAAAAATTTTTCTAATTTTTCAAATGCTACAGCAGTAAAATTTCTTTCGAACCCTCCAATGCGGCCAATGGTAGTGGTTAGTCGTGAGCCGCAAATTTCTTCATAAATTTCATAGATCAATTCTCTAAACTGCATCAGGTATAAAAATCCGGAATAAGCCCCGCTATCCACACCCACAATGGAATTACAAATTAAATGATCGCTTATCCGGGCCAGCTCCATAATTATTACCCGTAAATAATCTACCCGTTTGGGCAGGGTTAAGCCTAATAATTTTTCGCAGGTAATATGCCAGCCCATATTGTTGATGGGGGAGGAACAGTAATTTAACCTGTCGGTAAGCGGCGTTATTTGATACAGCGGCCTGCGCTCTGCAATTTTTTCGAAGGCACGGTGAATGTAACCTACTGTGGAAGTAGATTTCATAATGCGTTCGCCATCCAGCTCCAAAATATTTTGAAACACTCCATGCGTTGCAGGATGCGTTGGCCCCAGGTTAAGCGTTGTAGTTTGCTTTTCTATGGAACCTTCGGGTAATAAAATGTGTGATGTATCTGTCATGTTTAAAAATTTCCTTCAGGAAATTTTAATTATCTTTTATTAATTTTTTGTTACCGGCATTCTTTCTTTAATCATCTTCATTGGCGTCGCACTCTTCAACATTATATCTTTATTGAGCTTTAATTGTGTTTTGCAAAAAACTTTCTTCCCTTATGCAAGATTATTTTTATTTTCTACCAATATACTTTTCCAAATCGCTACAAAGTTTCAATTTGCAATTTTATAAAAGAGTCTTAACATTTTATTCTCCAAAGTTACCCTTTAGGGGCGGAGGGGCTACTCTTACCTGCCAAACATCTCATCATCCTTATCAATCCTCGTCTGCTCTTCCAATGGGAATTCTTTACGCATCGGAAAATAATCCATCTCCTCCACGTTCAATATTCTTATTAAATTAGGATGACCTATAAAATTTACCCCGTAAAAATCATAGGTTTCTCTTTCCATAACATTTGCTGCACTGTATAAAGCGGTGGCAGTAAAAACATCGGGCTTTACAATATCTGTAAATACTTTAAACCGTATTCGTACATTATCAACTAAGTTATGCAGGTGATACACCACTGCCAATTCTGCTCCTTTTCTTTCGGGGTAATGCACTGCCTGCAAATCGGTTAAAAACTGAAAACGCAGTTCTGCATCATCAAACAAAAACTGCATTACCTTAATATTAAAATCTTTTGGTGCAGTAAAAGTTAACATGCCATATGGCTCCTGCCAATCGGTTAAATGGTCGCCAAATTTTTCGGTTAGCTTTTGTTTTATATTTTCGTTCGAAAGTGACATTTTAATTATTTCAGATTTTAGATTGACGATTTCAGATTTAAAAAAATCTGAAATATAAAATCGGCAATCGCCAATTTACTGTATGCCGTATCCTGTAAGCAATTCTTTATATTGATCGCTGTGCCTTCTCCTCAATCCTTCTGCATTTACCAAATCCTGTATTTTCATAAATCCATCTAACACGGCTTCGGGCCTTGGCGGGCAACCGGGTATATAAACATCAACAGGAATAACCTGGTCTATACCCTGCAAAACAGAATAACTGTCGAAAATTCCTCCGCTGCATGCACAGGCTCCCATAGCTAAAACCCAGCGAGGCTCTGCCATTTGCAGGTAAACCTGTTTTACAATTGGCCCCATTTTTTTTGCTATGGTTCCCATTACCATTAACAGATCGCACTGGCGTGGAGAAAAGCCCACACGTTCGCTGCCGAACCTGGCTAAATCGTAATGGCTGGCCATAGTTGCCATAAATTCGATACCGCAACAACTTGTTGCAAAAGGTAAAGGCCAGATGGAATTTTTACGGGCAAGGCTCACCACTTTTTCTAAATTGGTAGCCATAAAACCTTCGCCCATGTATCCCTCAGGAATACCCTCAAACTTTATGTGATTATTATATTGTACCGGACGTGACATAATTTAAAATTTTTAATTTTTGAATGGAGAATGTTATTCAATTTAAACATTCGATATTTTACATTGCTCCATTCGATATTGCTGCGTTAATCTTCCCAATCTAAAGCCCCTTTTTTAATTATATAAACAAACCCTGCTAAAAATAAACCTACAAACATAACTACTGCTATAAAACCATCTTTACCCAATTCTTTAAAATTTACCGCATAAGGATAAAAGAAAATAACTTCTACATCGAACAACACAAATAAAATAGCTACTAAAAAGTATTTAACTGCCATCGGCTGGCGGGCATTGCCTTTAATTTCTATACCGCTTTCAAAATTCTGGAGTTTATCAGCGGTTTTTCTTTTGGGCCCCAGATAGTTGCTGAGCACCATTATAGTAATAATTAAACCTGCTGCAAAAAACAGTTGCAAAGCAATAGGTAAATAATTATAGGTATTATTTGTATTGACTGTTTGAAGGAAAAAAAACTGCATTCGGATATTTTATTATAGAATTACCGCAAAAATAAGGCAGCACCAGCAATAATCAATATTATGTAGCACAAAAAACCCCGTTACTTTTTCAATAACGGGGTTTAGTATTTTATTAATTCTTAGCTTTTACTTTTTTTTTGGAGGTGCGGCTTTTATTGCTGGCGTTTTAGCAGGCGTTTTACCACCTGTTGCAGGTTTTGCAGCGGGGGCAGTTCTTGCAGGAGTTGTTCTTGCAGGAGCATCAAATTGTTTTTTTAATGCTAAAACCTCTCCATCTGTTGGCTCTTTAAGTAAATACCTTGCACAATAATCAGATGCACCCTTTTTATCTTTCTTTACATTATAAGTGTATTGAATAAAATATTTGTAGGCATTCAATAAATGTGTTTTTACTTTAGCCGAATCGGTAGCCCATTGTGCTTCGCCAAGATCAATTACTTTTTGATAACTTGGAGCTGCCAGGCCCAGGGCCATGGTTGTATCCATTTTTTCCTGAGATAATGCTGTCATATAATATCCGTAAGTTTCGTTAGGATATTTGGTAATGTATGAACTCCACCCATCTATTGCAGCCTGATAATTTCCACCACGGCTATAGTTTATGGAAGCATTAAAAATATCAGTTTTTGTAGGTGCTTTTTTGGTATCCAGAATTTTTTTATACCAGTTTGCTGCATCTAAATACTGTTTTTGAGTTTCGAACCTTACTGCCATTGTTTTCATCAATGCTACTTTACCAATTTCGGTAGTATCGAAAGTGATACCTTTTTCAATTAATGTGGCTGCAGCAGCTTCGTTGCCCGGAAATTTTAATAAGTTTCTTACATAAAATTCAATATCAGTCGGGCCAACCTTTTCTGGTTTTTGCAATTGAAAGAATTTTTCAAAAGAAGTTTTTGCATTTACTGAATCGTTTAATTTATCGTAAGCATAACCTTTTAAACCATATAAACGAACATCGGGATTTGCACCACCGCCTGTAATACAAGCATCGGCCTGTGTAATTGACTCTGCAAATAAACCCTGGGCATATTTAATAGTAGCCCTGTAATAACAAGATTGTGGTTCATCATCACCCATCAACGTTAAATATTTCTCCAGGTATTCTGCCGATTTTTTTACATCAGTTTTGTAAAATAAATTATACAGGTTATTAAAAACAGGTGCATAATTAGCATCCATCGCAATGGCCTCATTAAAATACCTCATATAAATTTCCGACTGCGTAAAACCTTGGGTTTGATAAATTTTACCAATACGGTATTTTGCCCTTGCATAAGTTGGGTTAACCGTTAAAGCACTTTCGTAAGCCCTTTGTGCACTGCCACCATCAGAAGCCTTACGGTATGCATCGCCTAATAAGGCCCATGTTTCAGGATCTTTAAAGCCTTTTAATGTGGTGGCCAATTTTAATTTGTCAACAGCATAATTTGCATCGCCGTTTTTAGAATCAAAATCGCCATTTGCTAAACCGATTGCATTTAAAACAGCAATATTTTTTCCCTGGCTTAAAGAAATAGCTGTTTCAAAACGGTTACGGGCATCCTGTGTTTTACCTTCCAGCAATTCAATATGCCCGATACCTGCAGTCAACAAAGCATTGTTGCTGTTAGCTTCAAGTGTTTTGCGGTACAATTCTTTTACTGCTGCAATATTTTCTGTTTTATCCGGGCCTAACATTGTTTGGCCAAGCCAGTAAACAGCATCTGCGTTATTTGCATTTGCTGCAACTAATTTTTCAAATACAGCTTTTGCGCTTTTGTATTTTTCGTAATACAAAAACTTTTTGCCTTCATCAATACTTTGTGCATTAATAAAGTTTGCAACCAGCATAGTGGTTAAAAATAATACCGCCGCTTTTATCTTGTTCATTTTATTTTGCTTTTATACTTTACAATGTTATTAATTTTATAGACACTTTCTTCAAAAAACCGAATAATCTTTTTATAATTTTTCGTTGATCTTTACATTTCTTATATAAAAACTCATTTTATGTCCTAAATATGCCCTTCTGAAAATAAGCTGCCCTCTTTCATTTTTTAAAAAACTTGTAAACCCTGTACCAAGCCCTGCACTACTTTCTTTGGCGATGTAATACAAACCACGTACCAAAGGGTATCTTTTAGTTAAGATGCCCAGCTGTGTTGGTTTTACATACATCGAGTCGGCACAGTTATCACATTTTATATACGCCATTTTCACTTTCTTTAACATATTAACCTGTCCTGTATCTTCCGGGTTTCCTATCCAGCTTATCCCAACAAAGCCCACAGCGTTTTCATCAGTAGCAACATATTCCAATACTTCCCTGCTGCTCTTTACCGCTTTTACAACGCTGCTATCGAATTTTTGGCCACGCAATATACTATCGACTGCAAAACGCACTATACTGGTTGCATTCAATCCATCAAAAATAAAAGTTTGTTTTTTACCCATTGCACCCGACAATTGTTTTTTCAACCTGTCGATAGTAAATAAAGTATCGTTGCTTTTACCATTTACCACCACCACAATGGCATCGGATGCAACAGTACCCCAAACGGGTACATAGTTTAAAGTGCTTTTAAAAAAATCTTCTTCTTTTGGATTTAAACCCCGTGTAGCAATAATCATTCTTGTTGCCGAATCGTTTAATATATCTTTAAAGCAATCGGCTTCTGTTTTATAATGGGCAATAATTTTCGCTTTGGGGTAAGAGGCTTCAAAAACTTTTATCTGCTCCTCAATAATTGGTTTGTAAGATTCATCTACACTTATATTAATAGTGCCTTCGGTTGGCGAATCGAGTGCTGTGCCTTTATATTTACTTTTACAGGCTGCAGCAAACAGCGTACAAACAATAATTATAAAGCCGGTACTTTTTTTTATGCTCGTCACGATATTTTTTATCATCAGTCTTTAAAATAATTTTTACTGTACCCTCTGAACATCCTGAACACGCCATAAATCCAACATATTACTGCAAACATTTTCATTAAGTCCGAATCGTATTTGCTTAAAAACTCAATGGAATATTTATTGGGGAACATAAAGAAAAAACCAGCAGCTATAAAAAACACTCCCATAGTATAATTGGTAATGCTCCGCATGCGGATAAGATTTTTATCCCTGTTATTCGGTTCTTCTTTTTCAAATTCTTCCAGTGCCATAAAATATTTTTTTAAAAAAGAACTGTAAGGTGCAAAGCCTTACAGTTTAAAATAATATCGGGATGGCAAATTACATAATTTATGGCGTAAATCAGTTAGCCGGAACAAACTTTACAGGTATCGTAAAATAAACTGATACATTTTGTCCGTTAGTTTTTCCGGGAACCCAGTTGGGCATTTTTTTCAACACCCTTACCACTTCTTTATTAAATTCTTCCCCACCATCCTGTACGGTTACAAAACTTTGTAATTTTCCATCGTAGTCTACCACAAATTTCACTTTTACACTTACTTCTTCTCCTTCTTCCATTTCTTTAGGATTGTTTAAATTTCTTTGTAAAAATTTTCTTAATGCTTCCATTCCGCCGGGATAAGAAGGCATAATATCAGGACTGTAAGTGGGTGTTTTAATATCGATTGCTGGTTTTACAATTACAACATCAGGGCCTTTTTCACCACCCCCAGGTTCTCCATCAAAGGGCTTAATTACACCAGGCCCTTCGGAGCCAGGTACAATATTAGTTACACTAGCAATTTTATCTTTTTCGTCAATTGTTTGTACTGTATCAGCCTTATCTCTAGTTATTACAATATTGGCTACATCCTTTTTTGTAGTAACAGGTTTTTCTATTGCCTTAGTTTTTTCTTTTTGTTCTTTTTTTTCTGGTTTTTTGTCTGCCTCAGCAATGTGTGTAGTTATCGTTTCGTACATTCCATTTTCTGCAACCATTTTCTTTTTAGGAATAAAAGTAAATGCTGATAACACTATTACAAATCCAATCATTACTGCAACCGATTTCATTAACCTGTTATCATAAAATTTACGCAGGTTATAAGCACCGTATTCTTTGTTCCGGTTTTCAAAAAGAATATCTAATACATCGCTTTTCAAAATTAATTCTGTTTTCATTTTGTTAGTTTTAATCCCGACTGTAATTCGAGAGATGAATGAATATTTTTGAAACAAGCGCCTGTTCGTAAATGAGATGATATTGTGTAAAAATTCCATAAAGCAATTTTAGTTTTTGGTTTGGTGCTTGTAATGTTATCGCTTTACTTTTTATTGACCATTGACCATTGACCATTGACTCATTCCCAATTATCTTTGCGCCATGAAAATTTTAATGGTATGCCTGGGCAATATTTGCAGAAGTCCATTGGCAGAAGGAATTTTAAAAAACAAAGCATTGCAAGCCGGATTAAACTGGACGGTGGAAAGTGCAGGCACTAACGGTTATCATAATGGCGAGCCGCCTCATCAAATGAGTATTAAAGTGGGTTTACAAAATGGCATTGATATCAGCGGACAAAGAAGCAGGCAATTTGTTGCTGCAGATTTTGAAAAATATGATATAATTTATGCCATGGCTAAAGATGTGGTGGATGATATGAAGTGGATAGCAAAAGATAAATTCGAACCAGAAAAAGTAGCATTAATATTAAACGAATTGTATCCAGGTGCAAACAAATGTGTACCCGACCCATGGAGTGGTCCCGAAAAAGGCTATCATGAAACGTATAAATTAATTGAACAGGCCTGCGAAAAAATTGTACTTCGAGAAGTTGGTAAATAGATGCTATTTTTGGTTCTCAAAAAAAACAGGTAATCCTTTTTTCAATTTGAAATATTTACTAAGTAAATTACCCCTTATATTCACAACACAACATGATCAATAAACCATCCATACCACAAGGCACCAGGGATTTTTCGGCTCAAACCATCAGGAAAAGAAATTATATTCTCAACACCATAAAAACAGTTTTTGAATTGTATGGGTTTCAACCATTAGAAACACCTGCAATGGAAAACTTAGAAACCTTAATGGGTAAATATGGCGACGAAGGCGATAAATTAATTTTTAAAATTTTAAATAACGGCCTCAACAACGAAAAAAATATTGAAGCGGCAAAAGCAGGTTTTGAAAAAGTTTTAGAGGGGAAAAACAGTGTTGATGTTACAGAGAGAGCTTTAAAATATGATCTTACCATTCCTTTTGCTAGGTATGTGGCCATGAATCATACCAAATTATCTTTCCCATTTAAACGCTACCAGATACAACCGGTATGGCGTGCCGACAGGCCGCAAAAAGGCCGCTACCGTGAGTTTACGCAATGCGATGCAGATGTGGTAGGGAGTTATTCTTTAATGAATGATGTGGAGTTTGCATTAATTTATGATGAAGTTTTTAACCGCCTGGGGTTATTTGACTATGAATTAAAAATAAACAGCCGCAAAATTTTATCGGCATTGGCAAGGGCTTGCAATGCTACCGATAAATTGGTAGTGATTACTACCGCTATTGATAAATTAGATAAAGTAAGCGTAAACAAAGTAAAAGCAGAATTATCAGAAAAAGGATTAACAGAATTTCAAATTGAACTGATTGAAAAATACATTGCCATCAGCGGAACCAACGAAGAAAAAGTAGAACAGTTGATTAATTTGCTGGGCAAAATGCCCGAAACAAAACGTGGCCTTGAAGAAATTAAAAAAATATTGCAACACACAGCAGGCAAAAATGTAGTGGTTGATTTTACACTGGCACGAGGTTTAAATTATTACACCGGAATTATTTACGAAGCTAAAGCACCTGCCATTGTACAAATGGGCAGCATTGGCGGCGGTGGCAGGTACGATGATTTAACAGGTTTGTTTGGCGTGCCCGATATACCCGGTGTGGGCATTAGCTTTGGGGTTGACAGGATTTATGATGTACTGGAAGAATTAAAATTATTTCCGGAAAATTTACAGGTAAGTACAAAAGCTTTGTTTTTTAATATGGGAGAAACTGAAAGTAATTTTGCATTTACTGTAATGCAAAAGCTGCGTAAAGCAGGTGTTGCCTGCGAATTGTTCCATATTGAAGAAACCAAAATTGCCAAACAATTTCGCTATGCAGAAGATAAAAAAATTCCTTTCGCTGTAATTATTGGTAGCAAAGAAATTGAACAAAACTATTGCCAGGTAAAAAATTTAGCCACCGGTGAGCAGCATGTAGTTATTTTTGAAAACTTAATTAATTTTTTTAACAACAATTAAAGGTTACCAAAACATTTTTATCGTATCAACCAAAAAACCAAAAGTATGCAAACAAATTTTCGTAACGCATTATTAACTGTTTCTGCAGTTTTAATATTTGCTTCCTGTACAAAAACTAACAAAGAAGGGAAATTTATTCCAAAAAATGCTGCCATTGCGGTACTTGTAAACGGTGCATCACTCTCCACAAAATTACCATGGGATGATGTAAAACAAAACGAACTGTTTAAACAAATGTATGCCGACACCAGCATTCCTGCATTTGTAAAACTGGCGTTGGATAATCCAGACAACAGCGGCATAGACACCAAAACTGATTTATTATTTTTTTTACAAAAAGATACAATCGGTGGCATTGGCGCTTTTACCGGCACCATTAAAGATGCTGAAAAATTTAAATTATTTACACTTGATGTAACTAAAGGCGGTGTGCAAAGCGAAAGAGATGGCGTTAATTATGTAAGCAAATACCCTGTTTGTGTGGGCTGGAACAAAGAAAGATTTGTGTACCTGGTTGATGCACCGCAAATGAATATGCAAAGTGCCATGAGCAAAGATAGCAATGGTATGTACAAAGAAAAATCACGTGATATTGGTTCCGCATGTAAAATTGTTTTTGATTTAAAAGAAGATAACTCATTGGCAAAAAATGAAAAATTTACAGAGCTTGTAAAGAAAACCGGTGATATACATTTTTGGATGAACAGTGAAGAATTGTATAAGGGTACGGCTTCAATGCCGGCAATGGCCATGTTAAACATCAGTAAATTATACGAAGGCAGTTTTACCGCTGCAACTGTAAATTTTGAAAATGGTAAAATTTTAATGGATGCAAAAAGTTATGCCGGAAAAGAGATGACCGACTTATATAAAAAATACGGCGGTAAAAATATTGATGAGGATATGATTAAGCGCTTACCCTCAAAAGATGTTGCTGCAGTATTTGCCATGAGTTTTAAACCCGAAGGCATAAAAGAATTTTTAAAATTGCTGGGTGTGGAAGCGTATGCTAACATGGGGCTTGCATTTGCAGGTTTTAGTATGGATGATTTTATTAAAGCTAATAAAGGAGATGTATTAATTGCACTTACCGATTTAAAACAAAAAGTATCAACTGATACTTCATCAGCAATAAATAATGCAAAAGGTGATAATATAGAACCCGATATTATTTTTGCCAGTTCTATTGGAGATAAAGAAGCATTTAACCTTTTAATTAAAGCCGGAGAAAAATTAGGGAAAGATGTACCTGCAGGTATTCCTATTGCTTACAAGAGTGATGGAAAATTATTTGCTATTGGTAACTCAAAAGAAAATATTGATAAATATTTTGCAAACAAAGGCAGTAATAATTTTGATTTTTTAAGTAAGATTAACGGCAACCCCTTTGGCGGATATGTAAATTTGCAATTTATTTTAAAAGCTGTAGAAACTAATTTTTCTAAAGACAGTACAGCAAAAGTTGTTTACGATGCCTCCATAAAAATGTGGGATAATGTGTACATGAAAGGCGGCAACTTTGAAGGTGGCGGTATAACACAAACAATGGAAATAAACTTAATGGACAAAAGCACCAACAGTTTAAAACAATTGAATCAATACCTGGGCCTGCTGAGTAAAATAAAAATGGAAGAGGATAAAAAGCGCAGAACAGTTGACGTGAATTTTGAAGAACTTAATAAAGGTGATATTGCTGTTCCTGTAGCTCCCGCTGTAAAAGAAGGAAATTAATTATAGTGTATCCGCTGAAGGAAAACAACTTCAGCGGATATTTAATTTTGTGCTGCATGCAAATACAACTGCAAAAAGTAGTTCCCACATTTATCGAAGAAGAAAAAATTAACCAATCGCAGATATGGAACAATACTCTTTTATTTAATACCGGCGAAAAAATTGAAATAGTTGCACCAAGCGGCAGTGGTAAAACATCGCTCATTCATTTTTTATATGGGTTGAGAAAAGATTTTAACGGCAGTATTTTGTATGACAATAATTCCATTGCCAATTTTGATGCAGAAAAATTTGCCACTTACCGTCAGCAAAATATCAGTATCGTTTTTCAGGATTTACGTTTGTTTGCCGAACAAACCGTTTTACAAAATTTAGAAATAAAAAGGCAGTTAAATCCTTATCATACCGAAAGCAAAATTGCCGCAATGGCAAAAAGACTGGGTATAGAAAATAAGCTTAACAAACTTTGTAAAACCTGCAGCTATGGCGAGCAGCAACGCATTGCAATCATTCGCAGTTTACAACAACCTTTCAATTTTTTATTATTGGATGAACCTTTTAGCCACCTTGATGAAGGTAACAGAATAAAAGCAATGGAATTAATGGAGGAAGAAACTGCATTGAGAAAAGCCTCAATCATTTTAGCCGATTTAAAAGCAATAGAATATTTTAATGCAGACAGAACATTGCATTTGTAAACCTAATAAACAAATTAACCAGTTAACTGATTAACAATAGATGGCATTAACATTTAAAAACATTGCGCCTTTTTTAAACACCGGCCAAAACAAAGCCAGTCGCTGGCTCAGTTATATTGGCTTGGGTATTGGTGTGCTGTTGCTGTTATGTTCAGTTCAAATGTATATCAACATTAATCAATTATTAAAAGAGAAAAATCCTAAAAAAACAGGCTTCGATTTTATTTCGGTTACCAAAACCATTACCGATGAAAATATGGCGAGGGATAACCGCTTTACAGAAGCTGATCTGCAGCAAATAAAATTACAACCCTTTATTACTGATGCCGCACTTTTAAAAGCCAATCAGTTTAAAGCAGTAGCCGGAGCCGGGCAGGTAATTCCGTTTAGTACCGATATATTTATTGAAGCCATAAAAAATGATTTTATTGATACCGTGCCATCAAATTTTACCTGGCAACAGGGCCAGTCAGATGTACCCATAATTTTTTCTTCGGATTTTTTAGAAATGTATAATGTATTTTCCGGCAGTTGGGATTTACCGCAGCTTTCTGAAAAAACTGCTATGGGTATTAATATTTTTTTACGCTGCACCGGCCGCAATGGTGAACAGCTTTTTAAAGCCCGTATAGTTGCCTTTAGCGACAGGATAAACAGCATTCTGGTGCCTGAAAATTTTTTAGCTAAACTAAATAAAGATTTAGAAGGCAAAGAAGAAATTTCTGCTTCAAGAATTTATTTAAAAACAAAAGATGCCAACAACCCGGATCTGCTTAATTATTTACAGCAAAATAATTATCATGTAAATAAAGACAAAACAAAATTTGGCAGGATAAAACAAATTCTTCAGGCCATTGTCAGCGGCCTTGCAGGTTTTGGTGTACTGGTAATTTTGCTGGCCATGGTGTTGTTTTCTTTTTATCTGCAATTGATGATTGCAAGAAGCAAAGAAAATTTACAATTGCTTTTAACATTGGGTTATTCGCCGCACTGGCTTAGTAAAACAGTTGCAAAAAAATGGATACCGGTTTATGTTGCTGTGGTAATAGCAGCAGTTGTTGTAACTGCCTTATTGCATTTTACCTTTCAGCAATTTATTATGAAAGGCAAGGAAGAACTTTCTCCATTTATCCACTGGATGGTGTTGGTAATTGCGTTGTTATTACTTGTAATATCTGTTGCAGTAAATTTTAGATTGGTAAAAAAGTTGTTGTATAAATTATAATCAATCTATTTCAAGGCAGCCGTAAGCATCTTCATTGTTATCTGCTAAAAAATCTTTTACTACTAATTCTTTATCTCTTAGAATTTTTTCCAGCGCATTTGTAGAAACATTTCCCGTTCTTAACCAAATTATTTTAGGAGGAAAACTGTTTAAAACCGAAAGTGTAAAATAATCTTCATCGAAGGTTACAATTGCAAAATTATTTTCCTTTGCAAATTGAAAAATTATTTTATCATCAATTGAATTAAGTTGAAAATTGGAGATATGTTTAATTCCGGGAAACAAATCCTGCAATTTGCTAACAAGCTTAAAGGAAATATTCTCGTCGAGCAAAAGTTTCATTTATACAGCAATTTTAATTTTGCGTTCTTTATCAGCAGCAAAAGATAAACAGGCAAGTATTTGCTCTTTATTTACTTGAGGGAAATCATCAATTATTTCATCAAAACTCATCCCTGATGCCAGCCAGCTTAACACATCATAAACACTAATACGTGTGCCAGTAATGCATGGTTTACCAAAGCGGATGTTTGGGTTCACTGATATGTATTCAGAATAATTCATTTCTTAAAAATACTAAAAAAAAATTATAACGCTTCATAAACCACTGCTGCCCCCTGCCCCACTCCAATACACATTGTTGCCAAACCATATCTTGCTTTACGCCGTTTTAATTCATATAATAATGTAGTAGAAATTCTTACACCACTGCAACCTAATGGATGCCCCAAAGCAATAGCACCACCATTTACATTTATCTTTTCCAGGTCCAAACCCAATTCATGTATGCAGGCAATAGATTGCGATGCAAACGCTTCATTCAATTCAATCAGATCTAAATCAGCAACAGTTAAAGCCGCTCTTTCTAAAGCTTTTTTTGTTGCAGGCACAGGCCCAATACCCATAATAGAAGGATCAACACCTGCAACAGCCATACTTACAATTTTTGCAATGGGCTGCAATCCATATTTTATAACTGCGGCTTCGCTTGCCAGTAACATTGCAGCAGCTCCATCATTTATTCCTGAAGAATTTCCGGCAGTAACAGTACCATCCTTTGCAAAAGCAGGTTTTAGTTGTCCTAATTTTTCTAAATCAGATAAACGTGGATGCTCATCTTTATCAAAATCAAAAACATCTTTACCAATTTGAACCTGCAATGGAATAATTTCTTCATTAAATTTATTTGCTGCCTGCGCCTTCGCATATTTTTGCTGGCTTTCCATTGCAAATTCGTCCTGTGCATTGCGGCTGATATTCCATTGCCGGGCAACATTTTCCGCAGTTTCCCCCATCGTGTAAGGATAATAGAGATCGGATAATTTTTTATTTACAAAACGCCAGCCCAAAGTAGTATCAAAAATTTGCGGCTCTCTTGCAAAAGCAGCGGTTGCTTTTGGCATTACAAAAGGTGCCCTGCTCATACTTTCCACACCACAGGCAATGTATAAATCACCATCGCCGCAGGCAATTGCCCTTGCTGCATCCATAATAGCCTGCAGTCCGCTGGCACATAAACGGTTTACAGTTGTGCCACTAACGGTTACGGGAAGCCCAGCAAGCAAAGCAGCCATACGGGCAACGTTGCGGTTATCTTCTCCGCTTTGATTGGCGGCACCTGCAATCACATCTTCAATCGCATTTACGTCAATAGAATCATTGCGTTTTATCAAAGCCTTAATAACATAAGCCAGCAAATCATCCGGCCTTATATTACTTAAAGCACCGCCATATTTACCAATGGGTGTTCGTATGGCATCAATTACATAAACAGTTTGCATAAATACTTTTTTTGAGCCGGGCTATGATGCTTTGTTCAACTTCATTGGCGTCGCACTCTTGTACAGAAAATCTTTATTGAGCTTTCACCGAAGCGTAGATTGCCTCTTTATTAAAAACACAACAATTCTTCAGAATTTCTGTAAATGTAAAGAAAGTATTTATAGTAATAATGCAGTTATGGTTGGGATATTTCCACCAGCACATCCGCATTACCGCCATTGCCGGTACATAAATAAACCCTGCCGGCAGGCGAAACACAAATATCACGTATGCGGCCAAACTTGTTTTTAAACAATTGCTGTTCGCTAACCACACTAAGTCCATCGGTACTTAATTTTAAAACCCTCAGGTTGGCATCTTTTAAAGAAGTAAGTAATAAACAATTTTTCCAGGCAGCAATACGGTCGTTGTTATAATAATCCATTCCGCAATAAGCAAAGGTTACATTACCGCTGCTCCAAATGGGTTCTTTTACATTGTTGGCTGCACAAAAAGTTATTTCGGCTGGGTCGTTACATGGACCCGTTACAGTTGGCCATCCGTAATTTCTATTTTTTTCTATAATGTTTACTTCATCTTCCACATTTGGCCCATGTTCGCTGGCATACATAATACCATTTGCCATCACCAATCCCTGTGGATTGCGGTGCCCTAAACTCCAAATGGGCGAACCCGATATTGGATTGTCGGCAGGAATACTTCCATCTAAATTAAACCGCAAAACTTTACCTGATAAAGAACTTGTCCGCAATGCATTATTCGCTACTGATGCATCACCTGTTGTCATAAACAATTTTGGTGCAGCTTCGGTAGTTATCCAAAGCCTGCTGCCGTTATGAATACTTGATGCAGGAATATTATCAATTATTGTTGCAACAGTTTGAAGATTATTATTTATAAATTTAAACTGCACTAATTTCTCCAGATAATTGCCGCCGTTATTATAATTATACACGGCATAAAAAAAGCCATTCGTTAAAAAGTCGGGGTGTTGCACCAGGCCTAATAATCCGCCTTCACCATTACTAACAGCATCGGGCAGGCTTGTTGAAAAAACAACCTCTTTAGTTTTGGGATTTATCTTACTTATTTTGCCTCCTCTTTCTGTCATCCATATAAAATCATCTTTACCCCATAAAATTTCCCAGGGGAAATTTAAATTATTTTTTAGGATACGTATGCTGTCGGTGGGCCAGTCGTCCGGCACCACTACAACATCATTATTTTTTGTTTTGCAGGATTGCAGCACTATAAAAAATACAATAACTAAAGTTGAAATTATACGCATAGGAAAAGTTTTTAATGAAGCTGCAATTTTTCTGCCAATCTCTCCATAAAAGCATATTGTTTATCAAATTAGCTATACGCATTGTACCTTTGCGGCATGTCAGCAGTTAAAAATATAAGAACCCTCACCCTTCCCGAACTTAAAGAATACTTCGAATCAATAGGCGATAAAAAATTTCGTGCCATACAAACTTACGAATGGATATGGAAGAAAAGTGCCACCAGTTTTGATGATATGAGTAACCTAAGCAAAGAGTTACGTATAAAATTAGCCGAACATTTTAGTTTACCGGCCATAACCACCGATGCCACACAAATAAGCGGCGATGGCACCATAAAATCACGTTTTAAAACATTCGACGGGCATTTTATTGAGGGTGTGCTGATACCTACTGAAAAAAGAAATACTGCCTGTGTATCTTCTCAAATTGGTTGCAGCCTTACCTGCTCATTTTGTGCCACCGGTAAAATGGAGCGCAAACGCAATTTAAATTTTGATGAAATTTACGATCAGGCAGCACAACTGAATCAGCAGAGCGAAAAAGTGTACAATAAAAAATTAAGCAATATTGTTTTTATGGGCATGGGCGAGCCATTGCTTAATTACACCAATGTATTACAGGCCATTGATAAAATTATAAGCAATGATGGTTTAGCCATGAGCCCCAAACGCATCACCGTTTCCACAGCAGGTGTGGCAAAAATGATTAAGAAATTAGGTGATGATAAAGTGAAATTTAATTTGGCACTTTCTTTACATGCGGCGACCGATAAAAAACGTGATGCTATAATGCCGATTAACGAAAGCAATAATATTGAAGCATTGGCAGAAGCGCTAAATTATTTTTACGAAAAAACAAAAAACGATATTACTTTAGAATACATTCTTTTAAAAAATGTAAACGATTCTTTGGAAGATGCGGAAGACCTGGTAAAAATTTACCGTCAAATCCCTACACACTTAGTAAATGTAATTGAATATAATCCTATTGATGGCGCTTCGTTTGTTAAACCCGATGAAGACACTACTCAACAATTTACCGATTACCTGGCCAAACACCGTGTAAATGTAAGGGTGCGCCGCAGCCGTGGTAAAGATATTGATGCTGCATGTGGTCAATTGGCTAATAAGAAATAGCGTTAAATTTTCAGCATCCTTTTTAACATTAATAAAATGGTTGGCACCTTGTAGTGCTAACCATTTTTTCTTTAACAAAACATATTTTTTACAGATTAAACCCCGTTTACCTGCGGCGGTCTATGAGTAAATAAAAATTAAATTACCATGAAAAAATTATTGATCGCATTATTTGCATTAGGCACCCTTACACTTTCTGCCAATGCACAGGAAAAAAGAATGAGTAAAGGGAAACATCAAAAACATGAAAAACATGATCTGTCGCAAAAGTTAAACTTTAGTGAAGAACAGAAAAAGCAGGCTGCTCTTTATAAAGAAAGTTACAAAACACAAATGCAGCAGCTGAGCAAAAACGATAACATCACAGTAAAAGAATACCGTGAAAAAAAGGAGGCGCTGCACAACGAACAGAAAGCCAAAATGGAAAGCCTGCTTACAGCCGAACAAAAAGTGAAAATGACACAAATGAAAGCGGAGCACCAGGCAAAAAGACAACAGCATGATGCAGCAAGAATGGATAAGATGAAGACAAAATTAAATCTTACTGAGGCACAGATGGCGCAAATGAAAACACAGCATGAAGCAATGAAATTAAAAATGCAGGCCATTAAACAAGATGATAAAATGGATAAAGCTGCAAAAAAAGAAAACATGAATGCATTAAAAGCACAAATGAAAGAAGAAAACAAAAAAATATTTACAGCCGATCAGTTGAAAAAAATGGAAGAAATGAAAAAAGACAGGAAAGGAAAGAAAGCAGTTAAATAAAACTCCACCAGTAAAAATAAAGGCGAACCGCAGGGTTCGCTTTTTTATTTCTATATTTGCAGCTCACTCCTGTTGTAAAACAGTAAATCTCTTCAATTATGAGCCAGTCTCCGTTTCAAAAATTTACCGTAAAGAAAAAAAACAGCGTAGTTAAAGAACAAATACGCCAGGAAAAGAAAACTTACCGGAAAGAACGCAATGCCTTTTTCGATAAGAAAAAAGAAGAAGAATACCAGGCTAGAATGGCCAAGAAAAATGGTATGGCAACTAAAGCCGCAGATAATTCAAAAGCAACATTAGCATTAAGCAATAAGCAAGAGGTAAAACCTGCAGCCGAAGCAAATGGAACCCGTACCACTCCCAAATTTAAGCCAACCGGAGGTGCAGCAAAAACGCCGCATGCTAAATCGGAAAAGGCAGCTGCAGCAAATGATAATGCACCAACAGGTGTAATGCCATTAAATAAATTTATGGCGCATTGCGGGGTATGCAGCCGCAGAGATGCAGTAGCTTTAATAAGTGCAGGCAAAGTGAAAATAAATGGCGAAGTAGCAACAGAACCCGGTTATAAAATAAAACAAACCGATGAAGTAATTTACAATGGCAAAAAATTATTTGTCACAAAAAATTTAGTGTACATCTTACTCAACAAACCAAAAGATTATATAACTACCACCGATGATCCGCAGGGAAGAAAAACAGTTTTACAATTAATACAAAAAGCAACTACCGAAAGAGTTTATCCAATAGGACGTTTGGATAGAAATACATCAGGTGTTTTATTGCTTACCAACGATGGTGATCTTACTCAAAAATTATCGCACCCCAGCTACGAAATAAAAAAAATATACGAAGCCAAATTAGATAAGCCTTTAACCAAAACAGATTTTGATAAAATTATAAAAGGATTAAAATTAGAAGATGGCGAAGTGCAGGTGGACAGCCTTGCTTATGCCGACAGTAAAGACAAATCGATAATAGGTATTGAAATCCATAGTGGCCGCAACAGAATTGTACGCCGCATATTTGAACATTTAGGTTACGATGTAAAAGGATTAGACCGGGTGATGTATGCCAATCTTACCAAAAAAAATGTAGAACGCAGCAAGTGGCGTTATTTAAGCGATAAAGAAATTCGTTTGCTTAAATACATGAATGCTTCTAAAACCAAACAACCGATTTAAATGTTACCTGATTTTTCAAATACACCAAAACCTGCTCCGATTTTTAAACTTGCTGCAGCTATCATTTTTGAGAATGAAAATTTTTTGGCTATAAATAAACCTGCAGGGCTTTTATCTATCCCCGACAGGATGCAAAGTGAAGTGAGCCTTAAAGATATGCTGATAAATAAATACGGCAGCATTTTTACGGTGCACCGTTTAGATAAAGATACCAGCGGCATTATTTTATTTGCAAAAAACGAAACCGCCCATAAATTTTTATCGCAGGCATTTGAAGAAAGAAGGGTAGAAAAATTTTACCAGGGTATTGTACATGGTTCGCCTGCTGAAAAAAAAGGCACTATTGACGCACCTATCAGCGAACACCTGGTGCAAAAAGGTTTAATGGTTATACACCGCAATGGCAAACCTTCAGTAACCGATTATGAAGTAATTGAAGATTATAAATCTTATTCGCTTTTACAATTTCAATTGCATACCGGCCGCACCCACCAGATAAGGGTGCATTGTAAAAATATTGGTCATCCTTTAGCGTGTGATGAACTGTACGGTGATGGTAAACCTATTTTACTATCTTCTCTCAAAAAAAAATATAAACTTAGTAAACACGATGAAGAAGAGCGACCGATGCTGAACAGGCTGGCACTGCATTCTTATTGTTTAAAATTTACTGACGCCGAAGGCAATGCATTTAATTTAACTGCAGAGTTGCCTAAAGATATGAGAGCGTTATTGCAGCAGTTGAAAAAAAATTCCTAACAATATCGAATTGAAAATGTGCGAATGTCGAATGTGTTTAAATTTTAAAAACATTCGACATTCGCACATTCAATATTCAACATAAAAAATTAATCAATATTTGGTTGCGGTGTGTAACGCAAATATGGTTTTACAATCTCCAATCCTTTCGGGAATTTTTTAAGTGCATCTTCGGTGCTAACAGCTGGTACAACAATAACTTTTTCTCCTTCCTTCCAATTAGCAGGTGTAGCCACACTGTATTTTGCAGTAAGTTGTAAAGAATCTACCACACGTAACACTTCAACGAAATTTCTTCCGGTAGATGCAGGATAAGTGATGATTAATTTTACCGCTTTATCCGGCCCGATAACCACCAGCGAACGAACTGTTGCAGTTGCCGATGCATTGGGATGAATGAAATCGTATAACTCGGAAACTTTTTTATCATCGTCGGCAATTATTGGAAATTCGACAGAGCAATTTTGTGTTTCATTAATATCACCGATCCAGCCTAAATGTTTATCAACAGGGTCAACACTTAATGCCAGCACCTTAACATTACGTTTTGCAAATTCGTCTTTTAAGGCAGCAGTACGCCCCAGTTCTGTTGTACAAACCGGTGTATAATCGGCAGGATGAGAAAATAATATCCCCCATGAATCGCCTAAATATTCGTAAAAATCAATTTCGCCTAAAGATGTTTTTGCTTTAAAGTTGGGAGCAATATCCCCTAATCGTAAACTCATATTTAATATTTTAGACTGCAAATATAAATACTCTACTGATTAAATAGACTAATATTTTAAAATATTTTTTTAACTTTACCTATATTTGTTTTATATGCTATCCAAAAAAACTCAATACGGCCTAAAAGCCCTTGGTTACCTTGCCGCTAAGTACGGTGAGGGGCCTGTATTAATTTCGGAAATTGCCCGCAAGAAAAAAATTCCTATTAAGTTTTTAGAAAGTATTCTTTTACAATTAAAAAACAAAGGGGTTTTAGACAGTAAGAAAGGTAAAGGCGGTGGCTATTTTTTAGCAAACGCTCCTAAAAAAACAACGCTGGCTTCGGCTATAAGAATTGTAGATGGCCCTATTGCCATGATACCCTGTGTGAGTTTAAATTTTTATCAAAAATGTAAAGATTGCAATGAAGCAACCTGCGGTTTAAATAAAGCCATGGCTTTTACAAGAGATGCTACATTAAAAATTTTAGAGAAGAAAACTTTGTATGATTTAATTGACGCAGAGTAATTTTTAAATATCGAATTTACGAACGGCGAATATCGAATGTGTTGAACACTATAGGAATTTTAGCAACATTCGATATTCGCCATTTAAAAATTTACTATTAATTTGAAGATGCTCTTTTAACAGAAGCCTTTCCAAACCTGCCCTTTACATTATCAATGGCTTTGTATAAATCATTTTTTCGTTCCACATCATCAAATAAATTGGTTTGCACGGCATCGTTGGTTAGTTCGCTTAACCTAACGCCAATCAACCGGATGGGTGAACCTTTCTTCCATAACTTATTAAACAACTCTTTAGCCACAGGAATAATTTCATCATCGGCACAGGTATAAGGCACAGTGGTTTGTCTTGATGTAGTTTCAAAATCGGGATACCGGATTTTAACTGCAACACATCCGGCAACTTTTCCATCCTGTCTTAATTCATAAGCGATCCTTTCCACCATACGCACCAGTTCGCTCATTAAAAAAACCATATCCGTTTTATTTTCATCAAAAGTATTTTCGGTAGAAACTGATTTTGCTTCGTGGTACTGGCTCACTTCGCCATTATGAATGCCCTGGCTTTTATACCACAGATCTAAGCCCCATTTACCCAATCTTTCTTCCAATGCTTCGGCTGTTCTTTCGCTGATGTCTTTTATGGTAAATATGCCCATTGCTTTTAATTGCTCATAAGTATGCTCTCCCACTCCCGGAATTTTATTTACGGTCATCGGTGCCAAAAATTCTTTTTCTTTCCCAAATGGTATTTGCAGGTAACCATTAGGCTTGGCCGCATTAGTAGCCATTTTAGCCATCATTTTATTACTGGCTAACCCAAATGAAATGGGCAACTGTGTTTCGTCAATAATTTCTTTTCGCAGATCAATTGTCCATTGCAGCGGATTGAAGAATTTTTCCATGCCTGTTAAGTCAATATAGAATTCATCAATAGAGGCTTTTTCAAAAAGCGGTGCTTTGGCGGCTATGATTTGGGTAACCCAGCGGCTGTATCTGCTGTATTCGCCACGGCTGCTGTTGGCCACAATTAATTGCGGACATAACTGAAATGCTTTTTTACTTGGCATGCCGCTGTGAATACCAAACTTTCGTGCTGCATAGCTGCAGGCTGCAACTACGCCACGTTCTCTGCCGCCAACAATTACGGGTTTATCTTTTAAAGATGGATTGTTTAAAATTTCTACCGATACAAAAAATGAATCGAGATCGAAATGAGCTATGATGCGTTGGGGAGATTTCACGCTGCTAATTTACAAAAGAAATTGGCACGCTGAGGACTGAGGATGCAACCGTGGTATTTATAAATTAGTAAACCGCAAGATTGTTTGAGAAATGAAAATGGCACGCTGAGGGACAGAGGTTGCAGAGGTGATATGTATAAATTTTAAACAAACTGCTTGCTAATGTAACAAACCTAAAAGTTGTCAGCCTGAGTTTATCGAAGGCGGGCTCTTGCTGAATTAACCCGGTTTCGACAAGCACAACAACGTAAGAGAATTAAATTAAAAAATGGTAAAAAATTATTGATAAATCTCCAGTAAACCATCGGGCAGCGTAACAAAAACTTTACGATTTTTTATATCTACTTTCTCCAGACTGTCTTCATGAATAGGAATTAAAGCTTCTTTACCATTGTAACTTATGCTGCATAAAATTTGGTGTGGTTGCTCAATAACTTCTTCAATT
>NZ_JANMUN010000050.1:0-1656 GCF_031391665.1 Ferruginibacter sp. | reverse complement strand
CCGTTTATTTTTTGTAAAAATTGACCCTCATAGTTGTAAGCCAATATTCCGGTCCTGCCAGGCGCTATCCTGCTCTGTTGGCCAGGGAAAATCTCTTTTATCCAAAATGGAACTGTGGAATTTCGTTGACTGTGATATAGCCCATTGTCGGTACGTAAATAGAATCCATTATCATTAGTAAAGAAACCATCCCGCTGCACATCATCTTCGCGAAAGTTTTCAGGCAGCCCTTCGCTAATGTCCTGCCATGTTTGTCCGCCATCAGTAGATTTAAAAACGATGTTTGCAGCTCCGGCCTTATCTCTTGTTTGTACTTGCTGACTATCCAGGCAACAGGACGACCGTGGATTTTCTACCACCCGGTCAAAGTCAAATAAAAATTGAAAAAGGAGCCCAAAAGCGAGGTTATAGATGATATGCATGACTATAGTTTATTTGGTGAAACAATAATGTAAATATATTGGGGGTCAACTATCCTGAGGCATTTTAGTAGTAAAAACTTGTAAAAGATGTGTAAAAGGTTTGTAAAACCACCGAAAACTGAGGTATAATAGATTATTTTGCACACATGAAGCCATTTATTCTGTTCGGATCTTCAATCATAATAGTTGGTATTTTGATCTCTGCTGTTGCATTTATCAATAAAAAAAATGAAATTCCTGAGAATCATTTGCAAGTGGTATTACGTGATATAGGACATCAGCTTTTGCTTTCAGCTAAAGATTCTTCATCCCGGGTGCTGCCGGTTAAGAAATTAAATGAACATACATACCAGATCTCCTTTCAAAATGACTTTGGTTTTATTTCAGATACACTCATCAATTTAGTTCAACGAACATTTAAAAAAAATGCCCTGGCAAACGATTATATAGTGAGTTTGAGGAATTGTAAACAAAATGAAACTGTCTTTGCATTCGAAATAAATGGCCAAACAGGCGATTTAACACCTTGCAGGGGTCGTACGCTGGAGGTTGGTTGTTATGTTATTGAAATTGATCTTTTGAAGAAAAATAAGTTTAATTTCTTTTTGTTGTTGCTGTTGATCATTCCTTTGGGTTTTGTTGGTTTTTATGTGAAAGATAAGTTTCGGAAAAAAGAAGAGGCAGCATCAATCTCCGATGATAATGATTATATACAATTAGGAAACTTTAGGTTTTATACAGATAATAATGTTCTTAAAAGTGAGCATAAAAGTATTGCGCTTTCGGAAAAAGAAACAAAAGCACTAAAAATATTTGCAGAAAATATAAATCAAATCGTAGAAAGGGAAAAACTAATGAAAGAAATTTGGGAAGATGAAGGTATAGTTGTGATCAGTAGAAATGTTGATGTATTGGTGTCTAAATTACGTAAGAAATTAGGCGATGATAACTCCTTTAAATTTATTAACGTACATGGCAGGGGTTACAAATTTATTATTGAGCAGATACCAATTAAAAATCAAGTTAATGGGAAAAAAAATTGGAATGTGTGATTAATACTTTGTCAATTGTCAAGAGTTGTCTGATTTAGATTTACACGATTTCGTTTCAACCTATTTCAGGACGAGACAGTTGGCAGCAGTAAGATTTCTCGGTCGTCACGCCCTTTGTGTCAATTGCTTTTAGTTATTCAAATTGAGCAAATAACTTGCAATCGCTTGTGTCTCTGCACTCG
>NZ_JANMUN010000030.1:0-1701 GCF_031391665.1 Ferruginibacter sp. | reverse complement strand
TTGTCGAAGCCGATGTACTTTTTTAAACCCGTTTTCAACAGACTCAAGCTAACATTCCTTAAAGAGAAGCGGTTTGCATAATGTGTTATTTGCAGCTTATCGAAATCTGTACAATTACTCTCCGCCTTCTGCATCCGGCTTTTAGCAGAGACCGTTTGTTTTAAAATTGAACCAGTATTATTTCATCTTTATAATTTTTTTATTAATTACAGCATTATTAAACGAAGCTGACAGTATGTAAGTTCCTGCAGGCAAATCATTAATATTATCCAGCCTGCTTTTGTTCCATCCTTTATTACCTTTTAATTCGTATTGACTGATGCGTTTACCAAAAATGTCTTGCAGGTGTATTATAACTTTACCATCTTTTGGTAAAACGTACTCAATATTTAAATAACTGGTAACTGGGTTTGTAATTGATTTTATTTCGAAATCAATATTTTTATTGCTAACTGCAATGGCCGAGCTGTAACTGAACAGTCCATTTTTATCGATAAGTTTTAACCTGTAAAAATTTATTGCAGTTATTTTTTCGGGATCAGTAAAATTATAATTCAATATGCTGCCGGTATTATCAGCTTGTATTGCAGTAATGGAATTAAAATTTCTGCCATCATTACTTTTTTCAATTTCAAAATGAATGAAATTATTTGTAGCACTTACCGACCAGCTTAATACTGCATTAGATTGCACCAGTAACGCAGCAAAATTATTTAAATTGGTATTGAGAATTACGCCACAGTTAATGATATTTAAAAACGTATTGGTATTGTTACTGTAAAAACAATTGGTACTGGCTAAGTTTGCAGCAGTGGTTGCAACAACTACCCTGTACCTGTGGCCGCTATCGGCCATAGTAACAATAAATCCTGGATAATTTGCGGTGTATTCCCATTGTGCTCCAACAAGCGATGGAGTAGCTGTACCACTAACACCGGTATCATTCCAGGTAACGCCGCCATTGGTACTTCTTTGCCATTTGTAAAAAGTATAATTAGGAAAATAACATCTTACTGTTGATGAAAGATCTGCAACAGTACCGGCACAGGTTTTAAATTCAGGATTATATTTTAAATCAAGGTCGGGTACACAGGTTGAAAGATTTACATCATCCACGGCCCAGTCGTTGCCACCACCACCGGGAGAATTATTTCTTATAGATAACGTAAATGATGTTTGTGCAGCACCGGTTAAATAAGTAAAACCTTTTTTTGTCCACTGGCCATTGTAAGGTATATCACCTGTGGTATAATAATCAATGCCATTTAATTGAAAAGTTAAGTTAGGTTTTACACCAGGCGGATAAGGCCCGTTAAACAAAGCATTTAAAGCGCCACGGCCATTACTGTCGCAAGAGCATTTAGAACAAATATTTCTGAACCAGGCACTAAAATCATAATAAGTAGAGGGACATAAATTATTTACTGTTTGTTGTATAGCCGGGCTTATAGCGTAACTGGCATTTACAACTGCCATGTACCCACCATTAGCGCCAACTGCAGTTGCAGGATTGCCAAGTGTGGGGCTGGCGGCGCCGGTATGATCCCCAATAATATCCCACACCGAAAATACTCTTGAATTATCAGGGTAAGGAACAGCATTGTTAGTAGCACCTGCGGCACTGCTGTTATTGCATATTCCATAAAATCCATCATTAGGTTGATTGGCTGAAAAATTTATAAAAGTATAACCCGGTACAAT